>NZ_KI912149.1:436711-554289 GCF_000517105.1 Fischerella sp. PCC 9605
CTACAAACAACAGCAGCGAATTTCTGTACTTGAGCAGAAGATTATCGAAAGATTTAAGCGTCTCCAGGAAGGAATTTTATTGCGGAGACAAAAGGGATTTGAACCTGCACAACAATTAGTCATGTCTGGCAAGGGCAAACAGGTAATGGATGAAATCCGCCAGATTGTGCAGGAAATGGAAAAGACGGAAAACTCTCTTTTACAACAACGGAGTCAACAGTCGCAAGCAAGTTCTCAAAAAACAATAGCGACTTTCGCGATCGCCGCGATTCTGAATTTTGCGCTTATCGTTGCGCTTTACATGTTTATTAGCAGTTACCTCAGCCAACGTAAAAAAGCGGAGAAAGAACTACAAGATAGCGAGCAGCGATTTCGCGCTACATTTAATCAGGCTGCTGTTGGTATTGCTCATGTCGCACCGGATGGCAAATGGTTACAAGTCAACGAAAAGCTTTGCGAAATTGTTGGCTACAGCCGTGAGGAGTTACTCAACTTAACATTCCAAGATGTTACCCATCCTGATGATCTCAATGCTGACTTAGAATACGTCCGGCAAATGTTAGCAAATCAAATTCAGACGTACTCGATGGAGAAGCGATACATCAAAAAGAATGGCGATCGCATTTGGGTAAATTTGACTGTATCGCTTGTACGTGAATTGAGTGGAGAGGCTAAATATTTTATTTCAGTTATCGAAGACATTACAAAACGCAAGCAGGGAGAACAAGCGCTGCAAGAGTCGCTTAAAGACTTAGCAGACATGAAGTTTGCACTAGATCAAGCTGCAATTGTGGCGTTTACCGACAATAAAGGGACAATAACATACGTCAACGATAAATTCTGCCAAATTTCCAAATATTCCAGAGAAGAACTTTTGGGACAAAATCACCGCCTGATTAATTCTGGTTATCACCCACGGGAATTTTTTCAACAAATGTGGGCAAGCATTGCTAAAGGACAGGTATGGAGAGGCGAAGTCAAAAACCGTACTAAAGATGGCACATTTTACTGGGTAGATACAACAATTGTGCCACTGTTAGATGCTCAGGGAAACCCTTTGGAATATGTAGCAATTCGTAGCGATATTACCGATCGCAAAACAGCCCAAGAGAAAATACAAGAGCAAGCAAAGCTTTTAGATCAATCCCAAGACGCGATTTTTGTTTTAGATATGGCAGAATGCATCGTGTTTTGGAATAGGAGTGCAGAAAGTTTGTTTGGCTGGACAAAGGAACAAGCAACCGACACAAAAGCTAGCGAACTTGTATTTAAGCAGACTTCTCTACAACTGCAAGAAGCACAAGAAACAGTCACTCAATCTGGCTCGTGGCAAGGTGAGTTGCATCTAGTAACAAAAGACAGCAAGGAAATTATCGTCGAAAGTGGCTGGACACTAGTACGAGATGATAAGCAGCAACCCAAGTTAATTCTAATTGTCAATACAGATATCACAGAAAAGAAAAAACTGGAAGCCCAATTCTTACGCGCCCAACGCCTAGAAAGTATCGGCACTCTCGCAGGCGGTATCGCTCACGATCTCAACAACGTGTTAGCACCAATTTTGATGTCTGTACAGTTGTTGCAAAAGAAATACCCCGAACGTCAGAATCAGCAATTACTAACATTAATGGAAGACAGTATTAAACGTGGGGCAAACTTGGTTAAGCAGGTGCTGTCTTTTGCCAGGGGAATGGAAGGCGATCGCACTATCATCCAGGTTAAGCATATCATCCGAGAAATTGAGCAGATTGTCCAAGAGACATTTCCCAAGTCTATTGACTTCTACACAGATGTACCAAGAAACCTGTTGACTATCTGGGGCGATGCTACCCAAATCCATCAGGTACTGATGAACCTAGCAGTTAACGCTAGGGACGCTATGCCCAATGGCGGCAAAATTAGTATTTGTGCTGAAAATGTAGTTATTGATGAACAATACGCCAGGATGCATATTGATGCCCAAGCTGGATCTTACATAGCCATCACAGTCGAGGATACGGGCGCAGGTATACCCCCAGAAGTGCAAGAACGTATTTTTGAGCCATTTTTCACCACAAAAGAGATAGGCAAAGGCACGGGGTTAGGTCTTTCTACCGCGATTGGGATTGTCAAAAATCATGGTGGTTTTATAAATGTCTACAGCGAGGTAGGCAAAGGCACAAAATTTACAGTTCACTTACCAGCTATAGAAGGTAATGAAACCCAGCAGCTTAACCAAGAGATGGAAGAACTCACGGGAAATGGGGAATTGATATTGGTGGTAGATGATGAAGCGACGATTCGTGAAATTACTAAGTCATCTCTAGAAACTTACAACTATCGCGTACTTACTGCTAGTGATGGTGTAGAAGCAGTAACAATCTACGCAGAGCATAAGCAAGAAATTAATATAGTGTTGCTAGATATGATGATGCCATCAATGGATGGAGCGATCGCCATCCGCACGCTAGAAAAAATCAATCCCAATGTCAAAATTATTGCTACTAGTGGACTGTCGTCACAACAAAATATAGCCGAATCACAAGGTGTAGGAGTAAAAGCATTTTTATCAAAACCCTGTACGGCGAAAGAATTGTTACTAATCAATTGCCGCAGTCAACAAAAGTCATTAAAGAAACTTAGAAAAAATTTACTCCGAAGCAGCTTGTTTTTTTATTTGTTACTGTTAATAATAATTAAAATTTTCTGTAGATACACTACTATGGCTTTATATGCAGAATTGCACAGACACCTAGGCGGTTCGGTTGTACCGCGAGTTCTGTGGCGATACTTTGAACGTCATTCTTCTGAGTTGATTTCTCGGTTTGCTGAATATGCAGAATTTGAAGAGTTTTACACGCGCCCGCGCAACACTCTAGATGAGTATCTAGAGTTACATACATTAGTAGAAAGCGTGCAAACTGTAGAAACTCTGCCCTACTTTATTTATCGCCTGCTTAGGGGTGCTTATATCTTTGAAAATTTGGCGTATTTAGAACTGCGTTATACCCCTTATCTGCGAACACCCGAACATCTGAGTCAGTCAGAAAGAATTGACAAGATGGCGGAAATTGTCGAAGTCGTCGGTAGGGCAAGCAAATTATCTGAATATCCGATTGTTACTAGTCAAATTCTCTGTATGCACTCGCGTTTACCTTATGAGGTAAATAGAGCGATAGTTGATTTGGCTGCACAAAATAAGCAGTATGTCTGTGCGGTAGACGTGGCAGGAGGAGATAGCTATTATGGCGATCGCCTCGAAGAATGGATCAAATTGTACGATTATGCCTTATCTCTGGGAATTAGCACCACAGGACACCTGTACGAAACCACAGCTGGTTGTTACCCGGAACTTTTGCCCTATCTGATGCGGATTGGTCACGGTATCCAAATTCCGCTGTTACATCCCGAGTTACTACCAGACTTAGCTAGACGAAATCAGTGTTTGGAAGTTTGCCCCACTACCTACCTAAAAACTGGTACTTTGCAGGATATCCGGCAACTGAAGTTAGTTTTTGACCGTTGTTTCGATGCTGGAGTAGATATTGCCATTTGTACTGACAACGCCGGACTGCACAATGTACGTTTGCCGTTTGAGTACGAAAATCTCTTAACCTACGACATTATTAGTTTTGAACAACTCCAAGCTTGTCAGGATGCTGCTTTCCGCCATGCTTTTGCTTGGCCCTACGGTCAACGTCCAGCTTCTCTATTAAATGGGTTGCTAAGCCGTGAATCTACTCAAGTTTTGGCGATGAAAAATTAATTAACCACTGCCAAAGACTTAGAAATTTACAGGGTGCATATATTTTGCAGCAATGTATTTTTATTATTTTTTACTTCAAGTTTTGATGGGAATAAATACGCGCTGCCTACACCCATTAGGTAAATAAGCTACTGGCACAGTATTACTTTCCCATCGCCCAAATTGCTCTTTAACTGCAAGATTACAGAACAAAAGGGTTTTTGACTGTTGACTTTTGACTTTTAACTTTTGACTTCCGTGCAGCGGTGCTAGTCTGTCGCACCCCCAACTGACTTCCAAGCGGCAAGACCACCTTTGATTTCAGTGACGTGAACAAATCCTGCTTCTCGCAGTGCATTTACAGCTTGGTTAGCTTGTTCGTCACTTTCACCATAAATATAAATTTCGCGCTTTGTATGGAGACAGGATTTAGCGCGGCTTGCCAAATCAGCCAAGGGAATTGGCACCGCCCCTGTAATATGACCGCTGTTGTAGCTTTGGCGATCGCGCACATCCAAAATCGTAAAACCCGGTTGACCTAGCTCTAAACGCGATTTTAAGTCATGTGCAACAGAATCCAGCATAATAGCCACCTCTTAATACTTATTGCTCGGTAATTTGCCGTTTTTCACCTAACAACAGCAATCTATCAAAAATTTTATTTTTCTCGGGCTTTTTTTAAAAAGAATAAATATTTTGATGAGAATATGAAGTGTTTAATTTAGTAATTTTGCAATCTATAAATTTTTGTATATAAGTTTAATGAAATTTGTTTAAATGATACAGTGGTTGCCAACTCGCCTACACTGGATTTTATGGTATCCACAATACAAGTTTTACCAAAAGAAGTTGTACATCTGATTACAGCGGGAGAGGTAATTGACTCTTTAGCTTCCGTAGTGCGGGAATTAGTAGAAAATTCCCTGGATGCAGGTGCAACGCGGATTGTGGTTTCCATTTGGCCCGAACAATGGCGGGTACGGGTGGCAGACAATGGCTGCGGCATGAACTTAGAGGATTTACAACGAGCAGCATCAGCTCACAGTACCAGCAAAATCAAAAGCTGTGCAGATTTATGGAAGATTAACAGCTTAGGATTTCGCGGTGAAGCGTTGCACAGTTTGACGACTCTGGCAGATTTAGAAATTTGGAGTCGTCCAGGAACCTCTGTATCCCCGCCGTTTACAGGGGGGACTGAAGGGGGGGTCAACGGTTGGCGAGTAGTGTATGGTTACGGAGGGGAAGCAGCACATATAGAAGCCGCTGCGATCGCACCTGGTACAGTTGTGACAGTCTCCAATCTGTTTGGCAATTGTTCAGCGCGACGTCAGGGTTTGCCTTCAGTAGCACAGCAAATGAAAGCAGTGCAAGCAACTATCCAACAAATCGCCCTCTGCCATCCCCAAGTCGCTTGGCAAGTTTGGCAAAATGACCGGGAATGGTTTACCATCTCTCCCGCCGCCACAATGGGAAAACTTTTGCCGCAACTTCTCCATCAGGTGCGTCCAAGCGATCTGCAAGAGTTGCAAGTAGAACTACCCAATTCCCGGCAGGACTCCTTATATTTAGTTGTGGGATTACCCGATCGCTGCCATCGTCATCGCTTAGATTGGCTGCGAGTAGCAGTCAACGGCAGAATGGTAAAAGCACCGGAAATCGAACAAACCATCCTGGGGGCATTTCACAAGACATTACCGCGCGATCGCTATCCGATTTGTTGCCTACATTTGTTGATTTCCCCAGATCAAATCAACTGGAACCGCAACCCAGCCAAAACAGAAATATACCTGAACGATTTGAGTTATTGGCAACAGCAAATTAGTCAGGCGATCGAGCAAGCATTCCGGATTAATTCTGCCACCCTTAAAGAAGCGGTTCACACAACCCGAGTCGGGAAATTAATCAAAGCCGCCGAAGAACAAGGTTCGTACAACACCAACCCTTTTACTACTCCTACTTCCCCCACTCCCCACACTCTCAAAGCCGTCGGCCAAGTCAACAACACTTACATAGTTGCCGAACATCCTGGTGGGTTGTGGTTAGTGGAACAGCACATCGCCCACGAGCGAGTATTGTACGAGCAATTGTGCGATCGCTGGCAAATTGTCCCCGTTGAAGCACCGATAATTCTCTATCAATTGTCACCAGCGCAAGTATCACAGCTGCAACGCATTGGCTTGGACATCGAACCCTTTGGTGAACAACTTTGGGCAGTCCGCAGCGTACCCGCAATGTTGCAGCAAAGAGAGGATAGTGCAGATGCAATTTTAGAACTGAGTTGGGGAGGCGACTTACAAACAGCGCAAGTAGCCGTTGCCTGTCGCAGTGCCATTCGCAACGGTACACCTCTGAGTATGCCAGAAATGCAGCAAATATTAGATGACTGGCAACGCACCCGCAACCCCCGCACCTGTCCCCACGGACGCCCCATATATTTATCGTTGGAAGAGTCTGCGTTGGCGCGGTTTTTCCGGCGACATTGGGTGATTGGTAAAAGTCACGGGATTTAGAAGGGCTTGGGAAGGAGGACAAGGGAAGAGGAGTTTGTAGTGAGAACTTTAGTCCTCTTCAGCCTAATTTAATTATCGCTGTTCAGATCATAATAGCTTTGGATGAACAGGGACATTACCTCACAATTATTGATATTGAAAACTACCACTAACTGAGGCAGCAGGGTAAAACAAAAGTACCGACTTTATCTGCTATGCCAGCTTTAGAAAACATTAAACTGGATATAAGTAAAATCGCCGATAAAATCAGCTTTTGTCCTATTACCAGATGTGCACATAATTATTTTTGAGCTATTAAACCAATCCAGCACAAAATAGTAAACAGGCGATCGCAATGGAACACCCTCCCCTTGGGATAAGATGCTTTGGGGCATCTTACGGCAGGCTCAAAGACCTAGCCAGGCTTAACCAGATAGCATATCATCATCTATGTATTAACTGCACTATTTATGTTGAAACTATACAATATCTAAACAAAATACGTATTATTACTTAAATAGATATTTAGAGAGTCAGTCTTTAAATTCGTTTAAGGAATAAAATTAAGACAAACTCCTTTGTTTCACTCAACCAGGAATTTATAAATTCTGAATCGCTACTCTAGGCAGCAAGTGTTTCTGCTAACACCGACTTTTGCAAGAAACAAGCGATCGCCAATTCTGCATGGCGCAGCTATTTTGATAGGCAGGAATATTTACTTACCCTTACATCTACAGCCGCTATGGCTTAAATTTCAAAATTGTGAATTGGAAATATTCAGCAGTGAGTTAATACTATTAGAAACGTTAGTAGTACCAATAAAAAATGGAGATAATTCTCTAATTTCAGACTATGAGCACTGCTGTTGTCATCGGAAATACAACTAATTCCTATCAGCCAATCTTTGCTAAAGCACGCTGCGAATCTTCGAGCTAAGACTAACTAAAAATACCCGATGCCATTCATGCTGCTACAGCTTTATCTGTTAATTACGTCCAATGTATTACTAATGATAAAAGCTTCCGCAATGTTCTCGATTTGCCTGTTGTTGTCCTTAGTGAAGTCCTGGTATCTTGAGCTACTTATGAACTCTATTTAAAACAACAACACCCAAGCATCTAATCGCTTATAAATCTCCTCTCTTTTTTCATCTAACTCAGGGTTGTACTGCTTGAAATATACTGAAAAAACAGTAAAAACAGTTGCATTGCCCTCGTTTTAATACTATGAGGAAATATCAGCGTTCGAGTTGGGTGTTGGTGTTAGTTGACGAGACAGATTACAATGAAACAGCTTCTTTACCTCTTAACTAAATTGAACATTGGCTGTTAAATCTGCCAGGGAAGCTTTCTAGCTTCAATTAATAAGTTATCATTACTAAATGAGAATAGTTTTTTTCTGCAACTAAACTTTACTTTTTCACCAAATTGCTAGGAATGCGATCGCATTGTTGGGATACAAGCCTATGCCAAAACTATAGATTTTTAAAAGAACAAGCGATCGCTAATTCTGCATGACGCAGCAATGTATCTTTGTCGAGGGAAGAGACTGAATATTGCGGAGCGATTGCCAGCAGGCTATCAATTCGCATTCTCGCTGCTTCGACAATGCGTTCATCCAGGCTACCGTTGTTGAGAGAGTCCACAAAATCTTGAGTGATCGCCAAAGTGCGTTCCAAGGATGAAGAAGGCAAGTTACGGGAGACAATGAACAAATCACAGCCAGCCTTAAATGTCTGCGCCACAGTGCCACTCCGAGAATACATATCTGAGACAGCCTTCATATCCAGGTCATCAGATACTATCACCCCCTCAAAGCCAAGTTCTTCTCGGAGTATGCCCGTTAAGATAAGTTGCGATAGTGTTGCTGGTACATCTGCATCTATTTTGGGAAATAAGATGTGAGCAGTCATAATCATTGGTACTTGCTCAGCGATCAGTGCTTTAAAAGGTATGAGTTCCCGACTTCGCAGTTCATCCAGCGTCAGATTTAGCGTTGGTAGTTCTAGGTGAGAGTCTGTGCTAGTGTCTCCATGTCCGGGAAAGTGCTTGGCACAGCCAATAATTCCCGCCTCTCGCAGTCCCAGAAAATATTCACGCGCACCAGCCGCCGCAGATTCTGGAGTAGCGCCAAAAGCCCGAGATCCGATAATTGGGTTGTTGGGATTGGAAAAAATATCTGCTACAGGTGCCCAGGATACATTTATTCCCAATGATTTGAGTTCTAGCGCTGCTGATGCAGCTACTTCACGCGCACGGGACTGCAACAAGAAAGCATGGGGAAAGCGAGTAATGGGCAAATATGGGCGATGGACAGTACCACCTTCATGGTCGATCGTCATGAACATCGATTCACGTTCGGTGTATTGCCGTATTTGCTTAATCAACTCTTGGAAAACTTGCAGCCAATCTTCGTAATGGATGCCATAACGAAAGTTTTTAGCATAGAAAATAATCCCAATAGGCTTTAATGCACTTAGGATACGTTTATCTTCATCATTTAACGTAGTACCGGAAATACCGACAATCAGGTGATGTCCAAAGCGATGCATATCTTGTACTCCTTCTGGCTTTTGTTGCAAAAAACAGGGTTAGTATAAACGACCACAGATAAACATGAGACTGGGGACTGTAGGGCAAAGGGCATGGGGCATCGGTAAGAAAACCAATTCTCAATTCCCAATGCCCATTGCCCCTAATCCCCACTCCCTATGGTCGTGGGGGCCCCGAGTTCCCCAATGCCCAATCACCAGTACCCAGCGCATCTGTAGCCGATTTCTAAAACTCTATTTTTGCCTGCGTTTTAATTTACATCAGGCATGACTTATAATTTCCATCAGAAATCCGTAACAACTGCAAGCTTTTTAGAAGGTTTTTGGTTTTTCAGTGTCAGGCTCAGATTTTTTAGGGTCATTTTGGCTTCGCTTGGTTGCATAATCACCGCTTCGTAAGGTACAACTCCAGCGATTTCACTATTGATACAGCGAGCTGCTACCCATGAAAGATCCAGGCTTCTAGGTGGGATATAAGGGCCGCGATCGTTCACCCGCACTATCACCGCTTTGCCAGTTTGCAAATTCTTCACCTGCAAGAAGGTGTTAAAAGGCAAGGATTTATGGGCAACTGTCAATTCATTTTGATTGAATATTTCACCATTCGCCGTTAAACGACCGTGAAAATAGGGGCCATACCAAGAAGCCAAGCCATACATTTTTTTCTTGGAAGGCTTTAAACCGTACATTTCCAGCTGTCCTTTCACGAGTGATAGTGCAGGTGCTTTTAAAGCAGCGCGAAGATTATTAGTCCATTCAATTGCTAACAATTCACCACTGCGATTGGCTTTTTGCGTAACTTCTTTGTTAATCCCAAATAAATAGCGATTTCCTACCATTAACGCTGGTACACCATCAACTAATGCTGGTTGTAATTTCGAGGCATTTAAGTTGGGTGACTTCAACAATCGCGTCAAGCGTTGTTGCATCAAAGTTGCTTGTAGCTTGTTGGGTAAGTTAGCAATCAAACGGTTATTTACCCAGACTTCGTAGTTATTTATGTTGCGGTGGACAACAACTACTGGTAGGGTAGCGGAAGAATTAAAGCCTGGCTCCAAAGGATTGGGAAAGCGAAAGAAATTTTGCAGCGATTGCGGGAGGCGCAAAACCCTAAAGGGCGATCGCATAATTTTATTCGGCAGAAAATTTGGATGAGCAGAAGTGGCTTCTATCAAAGTGGCAACTGACAAACTGCTTGCTGTTTTGACAGGAATTTGTCTAGCTTTCATCTGCTCAAGGGAGGGGCAAAATTGATTTTTGCTGTTTCTAACCCTTCCTGCAAAAAGATTCGGTGAATGATTTAGGGTTTTTCGTGGTTCCTTATCTCCCCAATCTATCTTTAAAAAACGTGTCGGTAGTAGCGTTGTACTCCAAAAATTTACTGGTTGCTTTGGCTGTACAAAAAATGGACGAGGCTGACTAACCAGTTTACCTAAATTGGATGAAAATTTTGTCTGCTCAACTTGTGATTTCATGCTTGATGGCAAGCTTTGATTTAGCGACAAAAATGAACCAATCCAGGATGTAACCCAAAGTAGTCCAAACAAGATCATGGTAATTGTCAATGTTCAGATCAACGCACCTCATTAAAGGTGCAAATTTATTCACGGCCTCAAATATTTCTCGAAACTATGTGTGAATACATTCTTTCCTTCTGAAAAGAATATATCCTTAGCTAGATGCACAGCAATGAGCGATCCCCAGCAGCGTTTATCTTATCCTGTAGATGCTAAATAAGCAAATAATACTTACATAAAACTTTCAGATGTTGTAGGCAATTGCTACTGGATTTTCAATTTAAATTTTTTATAAGAGACGCAAATCAAGCATAATAAATATGCAAAAATCTGCTAGCAAACAAAAATTTTCATACGTAATAACTTAAAATGCCTGGTCTAGCCTTTTACATCGTCGATGTATTTGCGGTAGCTAAATATACTGGCAATCAGCTAGCCGTATTTACCAATGCCGCCAACCTATCGCCAGAGCAAATGCAACAAATTGCTAAGGAGGTCAACTATTCTGAGACAACGTTTGTAACTTCAACCCAGATGGTGTCCGATGGATACAATGTTAGAATATTTACACCAGAGCAAGAACTACCGTTTGCCGGACACCCTACTTTAGGCACAGCCTACATACTCCAAAAGGAGATTATTAAAACTACAGTTCAAAAAATTTTATTAAATCTAAAAGTCGGGCAAATACCCGTGACAGTTGATGATGCCAATAGTTCTGAAGAGTGCCTGTGGATGCAGCAAAAAGCGCCAACATTTCATCAGATATTGGATGCAGATAAAATTGCTGAAGTCCTGAGAATTCAGTCTACAGAGATAGATTCTCGCTTTCCAATTCAAGAGGTTTCTACCGGAGTACCCTTTATTATCGTTCCTCTTAAAACTCTGGAGTCAGTTAAACGAATTAAAGTCAATAAAGATAAATATTTTGAACTGATTAACACCACAGATGCTAAATCTATCCTTGTCTTTTGCCCAGAAACTTACAAACAAGAAAATCATCTGAATGTGCGGGTTTTTTGCGATTATTTAGGCATTCCAGAAGATCCTGCAACTGGTAGTGCTAATGGATGTTTGGCTGGTTATTTAGTTGAATATTCCTATTTCGGCAAACAAGAAATTAATGTACGAGTCGAACAGGGATATGAAATCAACAGACCCTCTTTACTTTTGCTACAGGCAGAAAAAAAAGATGCAGCCATAGGGGTGAACGTAGGAGGAAAAGTGATTATGGTTGCTAAGGGGGAGTTTGTATGAGGAGGGGGAGAGTGGGAGATGGGGAGATGGGGTGATGGGGTGATGGGGTGATGGGGTGATGGGGTGATGGGGAGTAGGTGAAATAACTAACTACTAACTACTAACCACTAACCAATGTAGAGACGTGCCATGGCACGTCTCTACAACCACTAACCACTAACCACTAACTACTATCGTCTGCAAATGTAACGGTTTGCAAAGTATAATGAGTACGGCAAAACCATTAAGAAATATTGAAGAAAAGTAAGGTTAAATGCGAGTAGCGATCGCCGGAGCAGGACTAGCAGGACTTTCCTGTGCAAAATATCTCACAGATTTAGGTTATACACCCATCGTCTTGGAAAGCCGAGATGTATTGGGAGGATTAGTAGCAGCTTGGCAAGATACTGACGGCGACTGGTACGAAACTGGTTTGCATGTCTTTTTTGGGGCTTACCCCAATATGTTGCAGCTACTGAAAGAATTGGGGATTGAAGATCGTTTGCAGTGGAAAAAACACACTATGATCTTCAACCAGCCCGAAAAACCAGGAACTTACAGCAGGTTTGATTTTCCCAATTTGCCAGCACCATTAAATGGCATCGTGGCAATTTTGCGGAATAACGATATGCTTTCCTGGGGCGAAAAAATTGAGTTAGCGAAGGGACTAGTTCCTGCCATGCTCCGGGGACAAAAGTATGTGGATTCAACCGACCAATATACTTTTTCCCAATGGTTGAAGCAGCAAGGGGTAAGCGAAGATGTCCAACAGGATATCTTTATTGCTGCCTCGAAATCGCTAAACTTTATCAATCCCGATGAAATTTCAGCCGTAGTATTGCTGACTGCTCTCAGTCACTTTCTCCAGCAAAAAGATGGCTCAAAAATGGCTTTTCTGGATGGTTCTCCAACAGAGCGATTGTGTCAGCCTTTGGTAGATTACATTACAGCACGCGGTGGAGAAGTACGGTTAAATGCCCCTTTAAAAGAAATTTTGCTCAATGAAGATGGTACGGTGAAGGGGTTCTTGATGCGGGGATTAAATGGGACAGCAGATTACGTAGAAACTGCTGACGTTTACGTCTCAGCAATGCCAGTAGATGTGATGAAGGTAATGCTACCAGTTGCCTGGCAGGAAAATGACTTCTTCCAAAAGCTAGAAGGGTTGGAGGGCGTGCCTGTGATAAACTTGCAGTTGTGGTTTGACCGCAAGCTTACAGATATAGACCAGTTGCTATTTTCGCGCTCGCCTCTACTCAGCGTTTATGCTGATATGAGCAATACCTGCCGTGGGTACGCCAATACTGAGCGCTCAATGCTGGAATTGGTTTTAGCTCCGGCAAAAGATTGGATTGCCAAATCCGATCAGGAGATTTTGCAGGCAACCCTTGCCGAGTTGCAAAAACTCTTTCCCGCGCACTTTGGCACAGATAATCCAGCAAAATTGCTGAAATATCACGTAGTCAAGACGCCGCGTTCAGTTTACAAAGCAACGCCTGGTCGCCAACAGTACCGTCCCTCTCAGCAAACACCGATTAGCAACTTCTATCTAAGTGGGAGCTATACTATGCAACCCTATCTCGGTAGTATGGAAGGTGCTGTGCTTTCTGGTAAGCTGACAGCGCAGGCGATTGCTGAAGGACACTCGGTGGCAAATTCATCAAACCTGCAAATGCAAACCCCCCAGCCTGCAACGAATGCTGCAATTGTCTGATTCCCCCCCGCGCATGAAACCGCCGGTCTCTGTGGATGAGTCCTATCAACTTTGCCGTCAAATCACAGCAAAGTATGCCAAAACTTTTTACCTTGGCACTTTGCTGATGAGTAAGGCAAAACGCCCAGCTATTTGGGCAATTTATGCTTGGTGTCGCCGTACCGATGAATTGGTGGATGGACCGGCGGCTGCTATTACCACGCCAGAAACTCTAGACAAATGGGAGCAGCAGCTGGAATCCATTTTTGCGGGACACCCAGTGGATAACTATGATGTGGCTTTAGTGGATACTCTCCAGCGCTTTCCGATGGACATTCAACCCTTTCGGGATATGATTGCCGGACAGCGTATGGATTTACACCGCAGTCGCTACAAAAACTTTGAGGAGTTATACCTGTACTGTTATCGCGTCGCCGGTACGGTAGGGTTAATGTCAACAGCGGTGATGGGAGTAGATACTGAGCAAAACACCGCTCCTTGGAGCCGCAATCAACAACCTTATATTCCTACCGAAGAAGCGATCGCCCTAGGAATTGCCAGTCAACTCACCAATATCCTCCGAGATGTTGGTGAGGATGCACGCAGAGGACGAATTTATATACCTCAAGAAGACTTGGTGCGATTCAATTACACTGAGCAAGATTTGTTCAAAGGTGTTGTGGATGACCGCTGGCGCTCCCTCATGCGCTTCCAAATTGCCCGTACCCGCCAATTTTATAGCCAGGCAGAAAAAGGAATTAGTTATCTATCTCCTGATGCTCGGTTGCCCGTGTGGGCGGCTCTGATGCACTACAGTAGAATTTTGGAAAAAATTGAACGCAACAACTACGACGTTTTTAGTCAGCGTGCTTACGTACCTCAGTGGCAAAAGTTAGGCAGCTTGCCATTAGCCTGGTTGCGATCGCAAGTACTATGATAAGTCATTTGTCCTTTGTCCTTTGTCCTTGACAATAACAAATGACAAATGACGAATGACAAATGACAAATAACTATTGACTCACACCAAAGTATCTGCTATTATTTATATTCGTGGCACCTTGGAGAGGTGGCTGAGTGGTCGAAAGCGGCAGATTGCTAATCTGTTGTACGGTTCGTAAGGCCGTACCGAGGGTTCGAATCCCTCCCTCTCCGTTTTTTGTAGAGACGCGATATATTGCTTGTAGAGACGCGATATATCGCGTCTCTACAAAAAAATCTAACTCTAGATATACATAGGAAATCGACTTTTACACCTTTTGGGTGATGCTATTATTTATGCTTTGGAGCCATTAAAGATTAAACTTATCTTCAATTAAGTTTGATTTGACTTTTAGGCTCCTGAGCAAAATAGGAGTAAAAGCGATATATGAAAAAGATTATTGGTGCCTTTGCCCTAGCTTTAACAACTTTAACAACTGGCTTGTTAGTCGCGGCTTGTGATGGGAATAATACCACTACCCCCAACACAAGCGATAACGGAGCTACCAGTACCCCAGCAGGTTCGACCACTACATCTCCTGCTGCCAGTAGTGGTCAAGGATTGAAAATTGGCTCGTTGCTACCAACAACAGGTGACTTAGCTGCGATCGGACAGCAGATGGTAGAATCTGTTCCCTTACTTGTCAATACCGTCAACGCTTGCGACGGTGTGAATGGGAAACCCGTCACCTTAGTACAAGTAGACGACCAAACCGACCCCAAAGCTGGTGCTTCCGGTATGCAAAAACTAGCAACCTTAGATAAAGTAGCAGGTGTAGTTGGTTCCTTTGCTAGTAGTGTCTCCAGTGCTGCCGTCTCCATTGCTGTGCCCAATAAAGTCATGCTCATCTCTCCTGGCAGTACCAGCCCCGTATTTACCGAAAAGGCAACAAAAGGCGATTATAAAGGCTATTGGGCGCGTACTGCACCTCCAGATACTTACCAGGCACAAGCTTTAGCTCAACTAGCCAATAAAAGAGGTTTCAAGCGCGTTTCCACCGTTGTAATTAACAATGACTACGGTGTGGGATTTGAAAAAGCATTTGTGCAAGCATTTGAAAAATTAGGGGGAACCGTAGTTAATAAAAACAACCCCGTCCGTTATGACCCCAAAGCTACCACATTTGATACAGAAGCCCAAGCAGCTTTTGCAGGTAAGCCGGATGCGGTGCTGGGTGTGTTTTATGAAGAAACTGGCAGTCTGTTTCTCAAATCCGCATATCAGCAAGGTGTGACTCAAGGGGTGCAAATGATGCTGACTGACGGTGTGAAGTCAGATACATTCCCTGATAGGCTAGGTAAAGGTGCTGATGGTAAATACATCATTGCTGGAGCCATAGGCACTGTACCAGGTTCCAACGGTAGAGGATTAGAAGCTTTCACCAAACTTTGGCAGTCTAAAAGAGGATCTGCACCAGCACCATACACTCCCCACGGTTGGGACGCCGCCGCCTTGTTAGTCTTGGCTGCCCAAGCTGCTAAAGAAAATACAGGCGTTGGCATCGCTAGTAAAATTCGTGAAGTAGCCAATGCTCCTGGTGTAGAAGTTAGCGATGTTTGTGAGGGTCTGAAATTACTGAGAGAAGGTAAAGATATTAACTATCAAGGAGCCAGCGGCAATGTAGATATTGACCAAAACGGTGATGTGGTTGGTGTCTACGACGTTTGGACAGTTAGCGATGATGGCAAAATCAAGACTGTTGAACAAGTTAGCCCCAAATAGGGACTAGTGGTCTAGGAAAGTGCGATCGCGCTATCAATACTCAATCAACCCGTTTTTTGTGAGAAAACGGGTTGTTATACCAATTCCCTTTAACTGTGAAACATATGTAGATCCCCCCATTCCCCCCTATCCCCAGAGGGGGCCCCGAGTCCCCCCTTAAAAAGGGGGGCTATAGAGAATCATCTGTCTCAAACATTTAGAGAAATGGTATTACTAAAATTAAACAAATTAAGCAACTATAATATATGGCGAATCTATCGCTGCTACCCTTTGAGCATCAACTAAAGCTTGATACACCATTGCTACCACCTCTGCGCGTGTAGCATCGCGGGTAGGATTGAGTTGCTTGAGTTGTGGGTAATTGACAATAATCTGTTTTTCACCAGCAACAGCTACCTCGTCTTTGGCATAGTCAGGAATTTTTGCTTGATCGTCGTAGGGTTTTAGGGCTTTGTTACCACTAGCGCTTAACCCTAAGCCATTCACCACAGAGACGATAACTTGTACGCGCTGAATATTATCGTTGGGACGAAAGGTATTGTCAGGATAACCAGAGAGAAACTGCCCTTGATATGCTTGTTGAATGACTTTATTCGCCCAAAAATCCAGCGGTACATCTTTGAATTTAATTACTTGGCGTTTGGCGGATGGGTTGAAGGCTTTTACTAATAATGCGGCATATTGCGCCCTTGTCATTGTTGCGTCGGGTTTAAATGTGCGATCTGGAAAACCTTTGATGATATCCAGTTCGACTAATTCCTGAATAAACGCAGCTGCCCAATGATTGCCAATATCTGTTAAGTCACTAGGACTGGGTGTAGGTGTCGGTGTAGGTATAGGTGATGGCGTAGGAGTTGGTGTTGGTGTCGGTGCTGGAGTAGGTGATGGCGTAGGAGTTGGTGTTGGTGTCGGTGCTGGTGTAGGAATTGGTGTAGGAATTGGTGTAGGAATTGGTGTGGGTGTTGGGGTAGGAACCGTAGTATCAACAAATTCAACCCTACCCTGGACTTTTGCCGGATCTATTTGATTTCCTACAGAAACTAACTTATTGGAACTAGCATTTTGAATATCAAATTGACCGTTACTGCGGAAGATATTGCCTCCTGGGTTATTGATACTGCCAATATCCGGAAAGGCATTCACAATTACCGTCAAACCGTCTTGTGTATTTCTTTCACATAAATTATTACGTAGTACCGGACGGGCTTCACCAGAAATAACAATTCCAGAACGGTTTTCGTAGATTTTGTTATCTATCAGTTTGGGGGAAGCAGTATCACTAATAGCAATGCCAAAACCTGTGTTAAAGCAGCTGTTACCTCGGATTTCACCTTGGGCATTCTTGGCGATCGCGATTCCGTTAGCAGCGTTTTCTGTAAATTGATTATCACGAATGATTGGCTTGCCATCGCCAGTAACAAAAACTCCCTCTCGCTTGCATTTTGTGAAGGTGCAATTGGCAACCGTGGGACTAGTTGATTCTATCCAGACGCCACTACCCCGGGTAGCCGAATTTGTCACGGTTACACCCTTCAGTTCTGCGCCATTAGCCAGCACAAACGTAACATTTTGACGGGCAAAAGTCCGACTGAGGTATTCGCCACTGCCTTCAATTAATATACCGCTACCAATACTCGCTTCATTACCTATTACCGAGACTTCACTGGGAATTGACAAGGGAAATACTTCACCACTTGCAGCATTGTAACTACCATCTGCCAGTTTAACCTGCGTACCGGATGTCGCTTTCTTAAGTGCTTGTGTAATAGTTTTCAGAGGGGCTTGTTGATTACCACTGGCACTATCATTACCAACTACAGGATTTACGTAAAGAAATTGGGTCATATTTCTAGTGACAAAAAACACATTGACATCCTACCGCCTACACTTCAACTTTGTAGCGGTGAAATCCTTAAGTAAGCTTAAGTATTTTCTGCTACTTGCTCTTTTGCCTACTTTTGGCAGTAATGAGTCAATCTTTATACAACTTCGTCCCGCACTTTTTGCAAAACATAGCATCAGCATCGTGGAAGGCTAAGCCGCATCCCGTGCAAACAGTTTCTACCTGATTAGCGGTTTTGACTAATCGCTTAATCAAATCACCTACTTGCCAAGGAATTAGGGCAATACCTGTTAAAATCATCAAAACTGTCAGCAGGCGACCTAATTCTGAAATTGGTGTAACATCGCCAAAACCTACAGTTGTCATTGTCACAATTGAAAAATAAAAGGCATCCAAAAAAGTAGCAAATACTTTCTGATTAACAGGATGCTCGACTTGATAAATTAAACCAGAGTATATAAATATAATTGCGAATAAAGTAAATAATATCCTGGCAAAAATTACACCATCTTCACTGCTGATACCAAATAAAAATTTTATATCGATGAATCTAATTAACCGTAAAATTCTAAACCATCGTAATAGACGAATAAAACTAATATTAACTGGACTGATAAAATATGGTAAAATTGCTATCAAGTCAATTAGAGAATAAATGCTAAATATATATTGAATTTTATTTTCTGCACTCCACAAACGCAGAG
Source organism: Fischerella sp. PCC 9605 (assembly GCF_000517105.1). GTDB lineage: Bacteria > Cyanobacteriota > Cyanobacteriia > Cyanobacteriales > Nostocaceae > PCC9605. Next base: position 455,170 of record NZ_KI912149.1, read on the forward strand.
AATATTCTAAAGCAAAAATAATCAAGATAATGTTGTCAGCAATATCTAACTTAAATCTAATATGTTCGGGAATATTATAAGTTTCTGCCACAAAAATTCCTGATGACAGCAAAACCAACCCAGCAATAGTTAAATTAATAACTTTACCTACTGGCGTTTCTAAGTCTCTTAAGTAGAATGCGGTTTTTTCTTTTGTCTCTTTTGTTAGCAACATAAATATTAATGGCATTTTTAATTATCTTGCATAAATAACATTAAAAATGCTATATAAGAATCCTCAATTATTCTCATTTCTCTATCGTGTTCACAACTCTAATAGGATTACTATATACTTAACAAGTATCCTTTCTAATCACCAAATTCTATCTTGATTATATGACTCCAGAAGATTTTATGCGTTTAGCACTGGCAGAAGCAAAGAAAGGAGATGCTCCTTACGGTGCAGTAATTGTCAAAGATAGAGAAGTTGTTGCAGTTGCATATAATACTGTCAAGCGAGACAGCGATCCATCCGCTCATGCAGAAATTAATGCCATTCGCAGTTTAACGTCAAAACTTCAAAGTTCTTCTTTAGAAGGCTATAGCATATATACAACTGGTGAACCTTGCCCAATGTGTGCTACTGCTTGTGTTTGGACAGGTATATCAGAAATTGTCTATGGTGCTTCTATTGAAGATTTAATCTCAGTGAATCAATCGCAAATAACAATCACTTGCGAAGAGATTATTGCTCAAAGTTTTAGAAAAATTCGGGTGAAAAAAGGGGTTTTAAGAGAAGAGTGTATAGAGTTATTTAAATAGTAATGCAAATATTAATTTATGATTTGCGTCTAATGTGAATTAAGGCTATGACCAAAATTGTGTTTGATTAATCAACCACCGATCCACGTCGATTTAGAAAACCTGATTTTTCTCATAGCCCTCATAGGATGTCTGAGAAGTTATTAATCAAACACAATTTCCTAGAGATCCCCCTAAATCCCCCTTAAAAAGGGGGACTTAGAGAAGATTGTTCCCCCCTTTCAAAGCAGGGCTGTTTCATTCGAGCAGGTAAGGATTTTGTCAAGAGTACTCGCTGTAAAATTTGCTGAAGTTGGTGAGCGAAAAATCACCGCAAAGACCAGAAAATTTGAGTGCGCTCGCCATTTTCTTGTCCAATCAGATTTTTTCATCACCTGATTTTTTTGACTTAGACGCTTGTAAATCAGAGCCTTTTAGGGAATGAAACAGCCCTGCCCTTTCAAAGGGGGGCTAGGGGGGATCTTATACTTTTAAGACATCCTCTCAGAAACTTATTTTTTAAGGGCTTTGTCATTTCTATTAATCAGTTTCAAGAATATAGCTGTGATGAAAGATACCCGTATACCACACTTAAATGTCATTGCGTCCCAAATAGCGATCGCCTTCGTCTGTTTTTCATCACCTTTGCTACTAATACACGCTACTTGGGCAAAGCCGCTGACTGAGACACAAATTAATTCTCATATTCAACGGTTAAAGAACCCTCAACAGCGTGCTGCTGCGATAGATTATCTAGCAACTGTGGGTAAACATGCCGTCCCCGCCTTAATTACAGCTTTGCAAGATAGCGATGCCCAAGTGCGTGCTAGTGCAGCAATCATTATCGGTAAAATAGGGCCAGCAGCAGCCCAATCTGCACCCGTCCTGTTACGGGCAATAGGTGACAAAGATGCTACCGTTCGTTCTCATGCAGTTCAAGCTATCAAAAAAATTGGCAGGCAAGCCTATGTTCCTTACTTAATAGCTGGTTTAGACAGCAAAAATGCATGGGAACGCTACAGTACAGCCCATGCTTTACGGGGTATGGGAAAAGACGCAGGCTATGCCGTACCTGCATTAATGAAAAAGTTAGAGGATGAAGATGCTTGGATGCGTGTAAATGTTGTTTCTGCTTTGGCTAATATCGGTAAGCCCTCAGCACCCGCTATACCTGGCTTAGTTGCCCGTTTGCAAGACACAGATGAAACAGTCCGCCACACTGCGGCTTATGCTTTGGGTAATATCGGTTTGAGTTTGCAAGAGAATCTCAATCAGCTATCTACAAAAGAATTAGATACGGCTGTCTCAGGCTTGGAAAAAGCCTTAAAAGTGCTGCAAAATCCTTCACTCAAATTCAACCAACAAGAAATTACTTTTGTGAGTAACCCTTTTAACGTCCTGAAAAAAGAGATGCTGAGGCGGGCAAAGTAAGCTATTGTGCATTTTTAGTGCACAACAGTTTGGATAGGGAGAGATTTCTCTAATTCAGATAAGACAAAAATGAATTTGCAAAAATCGCTGCTTGGGTGCGATCGCGCAAATTTAAGCGATTTAAAATATTAGTAACATGATTCTTGACTGTTCCCTCAGAAATATAAAGTTGCTGAGCAATTTCTTTATTAGTAGCACCAGTAGCGATTAGCCGCAAAACATCTTTTTCTCTAGGAGTAAGTTCAGCCAAGCTAGGAGGTAGAGGTGGGGAATTATTTGCTGCAAATGGGGGAAATTGAGTCAAAAGCTTTTTAACTATTCCCGGGCCTAATTGAGTATATCCTTTGTGAACAGCGCGGATAGCAACAGCTAATTCTTCTGAAGGAGTATCTTTGAGTAAATAGCCCATTGCTCCATTCTGCAATGCGGCTTTTACATATTCATCATCATCAAAAGTTGTTAGCACTAAAACTTTGATTCCAGGAAAACGCTTTTGAATTTCTCGTGTGGCTGCAACTCCGTCCATGACTGGCATTCTAATATCCATTAATACCACATCTGGATATAATTGTTCAATCAAACTAATTGCGATTTCACCATTTTCTGCTTCTCCGATAACTTCTAAATCCTGTTCTAGTTCTAATAAAGCTTTTAACCCTTGACGAATTAAATTTTGGTCATCCACAAGCAATACTTTGATCATTGCCTTCACCTCGGTAAAGGGATATCAACTATAATTTTGCAACCAGAACCAGGAGTGCTATGAATCTGAAATTTTCCTCCTAATGCTAAAGTGCGATCGCGCATACTTTGCAGTCCAAACCCAGTGGTATTTTGTCCTAAATCAAAACCTTTACCATTATCTTGAACTATCAATTTTAAATCTTTATTTGTAGCCAGTTCTAGTTTCACTTCTGTAGCTTGAGCGTGTTTATAAATGTTTGTAAATGATTCTTGAATAATTCGGTAGACAGGAGTACTAATTTCAGGAGGGATGGGACGAGATAGGGTAATTTCACAAATTGGTAAAACTCCAGTTGCACGATGCATATTTTCTGCAAGTACTGCTATTGCTTGTTCTAAGGATTGTTCTTGCAAGGGATGAGAGCGCATGGCAGAAACAGATTGCCGTACATCTTGTAGAGACTTAGAACCCAGTTCTTTTGCTCTTGCTAGGAATGTTTGAGCTTTTTCTGGATTTGTTTGCCACAGCTTTAAAGCAGTCTCTAATTGCAGATTCAAAGCAGTGAGAGAATGTCCTAATGAATCGTGTATTTCCCTAGCAATACGATTGCGTTCTTCTAAAGTAGCGTGATTCTCTATTCGCAAAGCATATTGACTGAGTTTTTTATTGGCAATTGCTAATTCTTCTCGGCTCTGGCGTTCAGATAAAACTGTATTCATCAATAGCAATACAAATAGTAAAGCTAATCCGAACATGACTCCAAAGCTAAAATTGATAAACAAAAAACGTTCTTGTGCAGCTGGAGTTAATGGTAAACGATCAAATCTTCGCTTCAATGTTAATAAAAACAAGACGAAGGATAAAAAGGTAATTATTACACGCCCTTGAATCTGAAAAATTAAGCAACTACGAGTTACTAAAATAACGTATAAAAATGGAAATAGTCTTGCAGCTCTACCTCCAAAAAATGTAGTGATAATAATCAAAAAAATTTCAATTGCTGTGTAAATTACTTTAGTGAATTTATTACTAGTGGGCAATCTTAAGCCCATTAAACCAAAAACCGTGAAACTACAAATTATTAATTCGGGAAATTTAGTAGGAAAACGCTGTAAAGGAGATGGTATGAAGGCAATCAAAGCTGCACACCCCATTAAGATCCACTCTAAATAAAGCAGAAACCGAAAAGGATGATTTTGAATTGTAATTGGACGGCTCACAGAAATATACCTCCTATAAAAATAGGGGCTAGAAGGAACTAGAAACTAGGAAGCAGAGAAGAACTCTCGTTATACCAAATTGTCTTTGCTTGTCATTCTGTAGACGCTTCTGCGGCTTCCCGCAGGGTGCGACAGCGTAGATGCGCAGCAGCTTCCCGTAGGGTAGAATCTCCCAGATGCTGAGCGTAACGCAGTGAAGCGAAGCATGACACAATACTACTTTCCCAATAACGAGAAAATCAAAAGTATCTTCACACCCATGACTTTAAAGGTGAGAGTTTACTAACTGTTTTACTTTGCTTGGGAAGCTTTCCCATCAATAGTAAAGTAAACACAGGTTAATGACAGTCTATCAGTCAATTCAGAAAGCCAGTGAGAACTAGCGTCATAGAAAAAAACATGACTTCAGTCATGGGTGCATACATGACTTTCTCCTCATGTGTCTCCTTTGCATCAGTCTCTAGGATGGAGAAAAAGAAACACAAAAGTGTGGAGATTATAAATGAAACTTTCTAAATTATTTCTTATTGCTGGTGCTGCTGCCCTCAGTTTAACTGCTATACCTTTTGCAGTCAAAGCAGAAACAACCTCTTCTTCATCTCTAATACTCGCACAAACTACAGAAACACCAGTCCGAGAAAAAGGCCCTTTCCAACGTTTGGGGCTAACAGATGCACAAAAAAACCAAATGGAAGAGATTCGCCGCAATACCCGCGCTGAAATTGATCGGATTCTCACCCCAGAACAGCGTCAACAGCTAGAAACTGCCAGGCAAAATCGTCAAGGAAAGCGTCAAGTTTGGCGGAATTTAAATTTGACTGAAGAACAGAGAACCCAAATGCAGCAAATCATGCAGTCTAAGAGATCTCAAATGGAAGCAGTTCTGACTCCCGAACAAAAGCAGCAACTACAAGAGTTCCGGGATAATATGCGTTCGCGTCGTCAAAAATTTAATCGTTCCAATCGTTAATAATCTAAAACGATTGATTGAATTGAGGTCATATAAATTACAAATAGGAATGGGTACGGGGTTGGTAATACTTAGTATTGGGTTTTTCCTAGTCCCCCTTCGGGTAATCTACGAGAACCCGCCCACAAGGGGCGTCTACGCCACTTTCCCATCTGGCACCAAGCCAAGACGGGAAGTGGAGTGGTCTCACCAGTCCCAAGTCCCTGGTACCCAATACCAAAATTTGTCTGTGGGTAAAGCAAAATTCCATAATTTTTATGCGTAAAAACCCAATCCCCAATCCCTAATCCCCAGTCCCTTTTACGTGTCCATTCCTAATTCTTAGATTTCTTGCAGAAGATGGGTAAAGGATAAAGGGGAACGGTAAACAATCAGGGAAAAGAGTAAGGAAATTTCTTCTACCTTTGCTCTAAGCTTTAGCTAAATTACTTCCCCTTTAATCTTTAACCCTTTCCTACTTCACAGCAAAATAAATAGGATTGGTGAATCCAGTCGGGGTAATATTTTTGACGATATTCCTCAGTAATCGCGGAGTATATTCATCACTTTCTCGGACGTGGTATGGGGCAATGAGTTTTTATAATAGTGGAACAAACGGGAGAAATCCGCGAGGCAATAAATGAAGCTCAGAAATTTATCACTAATAGCGGGAGCGATCGCTCTTAGTTTATCTGTAATCCCACAACGTTCTGTCCAAGCAGAAATTGCCCCTAAAGCAACACTGCAACTCGCACAAAACCAGCAGCAACCGCAACCTCAACCACCACGTATAGAATTAACCGATCAACAAAAAACCCAATTGCAACAAATTAATGCCAAAGTCCGCTCCCAAGTTGAGCAGGTTTTGACACCAAAGCAACGGGAGCAAATTAAGACTGCCATGCAAACAGGTCAGCCTCCCCAACAGGCTTTTGCTGCTTTAAATTTTACCCCACAACAAAAATCCCAATTGCAGCAAATTTTCGTGTCTATGCGACAGCAGCAGGAAGCAGTTTTGACTCCTCAACAAAAGCAACAACTAGACCAATATCGGCAGAATTTGCAGCGTCAGCGGCAACCGCAACAGCAACCAAAATAGTCATCTACTCTAGCTAAAAGTATGGTGGGCTCCTAGCCCACTTTATCCTAAAATCAACCTACAATGCAGGCATTCACCACTTCACCTAATCCTACTGTTCGTATTCAAAAGTTTTTAGATTTAGTCGATCGCGTAACAGAAAAACAAGGTCTAAACGTCACTCAAATTGTAGATATACAGAAATTACGTTCCCTTCCGATTGGTACTTTTGGCAGAACTTGGGCTGATTTCCTCGATGAAAATAATTTAACACCCTTCACTACGGGTCCCCGTCGCAAACAACTCCACGATGGCGTTCACGTCCTCACGGAATACAGCACAGATTATTTGGGTGAAGCAGAAGTACAAGCATTTTTACTAGGAGCAAAATTTAGGTTAGTTAACCTGCTGCTGGGTTTAGGACTGTTGCGAATGATGAGCAGACAAATGCAGGATCGGCAACAGTTAGATTGGGAGAGGCTATGGCAAGCATACCAACGTGGATCTAAGTCCCACTTTGATCCGGATACTTGGCAACCAGAGTTACTTTGGCACTTGCCTTTGAAAGATGTGCAAGCAATTTTTGCAATTTACTAAATCAGGTAAAAGTTAAAAAATAAGCAAACAATGCTTTTTACGAATAACTCAATTTCTGAATTGACAAAGGCAGAATATAGGGGTTTCAATACCCTAAATTTATTGATGGGTATTTTATTTTTATATCGTGTTTACTTGAACAATTATAGTGTCGCTTAGGCTGGTAATTGGTAATAGGTCAATACGGTTCAGTTAGTGATGTTTATTCCTCAGATATCCCCCAACCTAGCTTTTCAAGGGGGCAATACCTATTAATTTCCCCCCTTTTTAAGGGGGGTTAGGGGGGATCTAACCTTAACTGAACTGTATTGGATTATAGGTAATTGGTGATTAGTGATTATTATTTTTATTTGCCATTAGCCATCACCTATCTATATTTTATTGGTTATTTACCTGACATGATATTACTTGTTATTTTTGACAGCTTGGACAGTTATCAACATCATATATGCTATACCTTCACTATGGGTTCAATGTAAAATTTCATCGTGATTTCATCATTATCTGTTAATCTAGAATGTTAGTTACTCAATATATTCCTTGCAAGCAGTCTAATTCACTGACTGTAGTAATCATTCAGAACGCTAATAGATTTCTTCCTCATAATTTACTCCCGTATATTGCAAGGAGTATACTGAGTTTTTCTTTTCAAGGCTAAGATTTAAACAGAGAAATAAGTTCATCTCAATTTTTGGCTACTTGCGAGTTGTGAACATGAGAATTTTGCTAGTGGAAGATGAACCTGATTTAGGCGCAGCAATAAAGCGAGTTCTTAGCCAAGAAAAGTATGTTGTTGACTGGGTTGTAGATGGTAATGAGGCATGGCTGTATTTAGAGAATAAGTGGACACAATATACGCTGGCTATCTTTGACTGGTTGCTCCCGGGATTATCAGGAGTGGAACTGTGTCGAAGATTGCGAATTCAGAAAAATCATCTACCAATATTGATGCTGACAGCTAAGGATGGGATGGAAGATAAGGTAACTGGGCTAGATGCAGGTGCAGATGATTATTTAGTCAAGCCCTTTGGAATGGCAGAGTTACTGGCACGGTTACGGGCTTTACAAAGGCGATCGCCCCAAATTCAACCGGAAAAGTTACAAGTTGCGAACCTCTCTCTTGACTACGGTAGCCGCACTGTCTCGTTCCAACAACCAGAGGGCAACAAGCAAGTAATTCCTTTGACTAACAAAGAATTTCAGCTTCTAGAGTATTTCATGCGACATCCCAATCAAATTCTCACAAGTGAGCAACTGCGAAATCAGCTTTGGGAAGTGAGTGCAGATACCGCCAGCAATGTAGTAGCAGCGCAAATGCGGTTGTTGAGAAGACAACTAGCAAAAGTAGATAGTGCTCATTTAATTGAAACCATTTATGGTACTGGCTATCGCCTCAATACCAGCGATGAACCAAAATAAGCTGTTTTCTCAGACTCGTTTGCGACTAGCTAGCTGGTATGCTCTGGTCATGGGTTTTATTCTCAGTTTGTGTGGTTGGGGGGTATACCAAGCAATTGTTCACGCCCACTGGGAAACTTTAGACCGAGAATTGAAAACGGTTGCAGGCACTCTCCACGACACTATAGAAAACGAACTAAAGCAACCAGGACGCTTAGAACCAAAGGCGCAAGCACTCTTACCAAAACGCGAAGACAAACATCATATCTTAGGAGCGATTTACCAAGGTAACTACTACATTCGGCTGTTAGACAATTCTGGACGAGTAGTAGCTATGGCAGGTTTTGAACCTGTGGGATTACCCGTTACGCGGCCTGAAGCAACTTGGCAAAGCCTCAGAGATGCTAAAGGGAATCACTATCATCAAATATCCCTATCTCTGCATACTCAAAATAATTTGTCTTGGGGATATATGCAAATGGGGCGGAGTCTCCAAGATGTGGAAACATACCTAACAAATGTGAAGTTAATTTTGTTGTTGGGATTGCCACTGGCTATGGTTTTGGTTGGGGGCGCGAGTTGGTGGTTATCTGGGTTAGCAATGCAACCTATCTACATTTCATACAAGCAGATCGAGCAGTTTACCGCCGATGCAGCCCATGAGTTACGAACACCTTTGGCAGCAACTCAGGCCACGGTAGAATCAGCATTATTCATGCAACACCTGGATGAAAAAGAGGCGAAGGACATCTTAGCAACAGTACAGCGCCAAACGCAACGACTGACACAATTGGTGGCTGATTTGCTGCTGCTATCTCGAATGGATAGAAAAACAGCACCATTACGACGCGTTCGCTGTAACCTCAATGACATTGTCAACGATCTAGTTGAAGAATTAGCACCACTGGCAGTAGCAGCCAAAGTCAAGCTCACATCTAAGATACGAGTACAACAGCCACTGACAGTTGTCGTTGATGAAGACCAGATTTATCGGCTGATTTCTAACTTGATTATGAATGGTATTCAATATACACCAGCCAATGGGGAAGTGACTGTTGCCTTAGAACGCAGTACTCATCAAGCTGCGATCGCAGTTAAAGATACAGGCATTGGCATTGCTGCAAACGAGCAAAAGCGAATCTTTGACCGATTTTATCGCGTGAATAGCGATCGCTCTCGTAGCACTGGTGGAGCAGGTTTAGGATTAGCGATCGCTCAAGCTATTGTGCAGGCACACGGAGGTTATATCCAGGTACAAAGCGAACTGGGTAAAGGTAGCACCTTTATCGTGCGATTGCCTCTAGAAGCTTCGTAGTTTAGCGAACTAGTACCGCTACCTTAGAAGTCAAAAGTTCTTTTGTTCTAACCACTTGTGATAAATCTAACTTGTGGTAAATCTAATAGTAAAATGCTTTGACTTTGCGGTACATCTAAAATCATGCCAACAAAAAAATCGATCTCATTTTTTCTGGTCTTTCTGGGAGTATTGTCTATCTGTGCATCAGCAAAAGCTCAAGTTGGCTCTGATTCTACTAAATTACAAGAACAGGTGAATACACAATTGAGTCAAAAAGATTTCCAAGGGGCGAATATATTAGCACAAGCAAACCGAAGATCTACGTATTGCGATCGCCTAGATACTAGCGACACGACGCTCTATTTTAATACCAATAATCAGAAATCTGTGAGAGTTTTTCGCCCAAGAAATAATCCAACACAAATATTGATGAATATCTACGATAGCAGAAACCAGGGATCGCGTGCAGAGATAGCATCATGTTCTCCTGCAACGCGAATATCTCAACCGTATCAGTTAATCTATAGTACAAATGTCAAAGGCAGTATATACTATGCCACAGTTTTGATTAATAACAAATCTAAGATCCAAGCGAATTTGAAAGCAGCAAGTCAGAATACAAAAAAAATATTGTGGAATGAACCAGCTTCTGGTGAGGTGACACTAAAACTTAGTATTTCTGAGTAAATTTGAAACGCAGAGGCTCGCTGAGGTAAACGCAAAGGTTCGCAGAGCTTTGTTGCAAAAATTTCGCTATGAACTTATGCGAGTTTATACTGGCTTGATTTGTATCAATTCATTCTTGCCCAACGAGTTCCCTGCCAAATACTTAGAAACAAAGCAGCAGAAACTAAAGCTCCTAAGTTCCACTTTATAGAATTCTTGAGCAATTTTGTTCTCTGAGAAGACTGAGTAGCTTTTGTTTGAGTTTGAATTTTTTCTTTAGCTTGAGATATTTGTGACAAAATTTGATTTTTGACTTCTTGAGGATTTTGACCTTCTAATGAGCGACCTTGGCTTTTCAAAAAATTATTAATCTGTTCAGGTGTAGCTTGGTTCAGTTGCTTTTCCAATTGTTCAGCTTGAGTGAGTTTTTGTTGGGATAATATATTGATTTTACTAACAGTTGTATTAGTGAGTCTAACAGTGTTAGCAATTCCCAAAGGAATGAGTAATAAGAACAATAATGCTAACAATAAAGTTAACCAAGACAGGAATTTCAAAATCCGGAATTCCCATTCTTTTCTCGAATACTTTTCTCCATAAAATACCAATACAAATCCGATTAAAGGTACAGGTACTCTTTCAACCAGTGCTCCAAAGGTTTGAAATTCCCAAGCAGGGTTCATAAAGCCTGGCGGTATAAACATCTCAAGAATATCAAACAAGGCTAAGAGTAATAGACCATAGCCAAGCACTCGAAATATATTCATAGAATCTGCCATTTTATAGGCAAATTCCTGTAGCTCGTTTAACAAGGGAATTAATTTATCAGTCGTGGGTTTAGTCATGTTCCTCACACAATTTTCTTAACACAAATTTTTGATACTTATCACTATCCTAAATCTCCCGGCTTAGGAAGTTTTTAAAGTCTTGTAAATTTATAGGACGAAAAACATATTGATGTTGATATTCATAATCAGATTGATCTGGTTTTGGCTTATTTATATTCGTTGTTAAAAAGACTTTCATTAAAATGAGCATAATGCTACCCAAGATTACAGCCAAAAACGGAATTCGCAATTTTTTCCACAGAGTCATTAATCTTGATTTTTTTGTTCCTGTTGTTGGTGCAGTAAAAAGTAAAACAAAACAAATGCCAACACTTCAATCATTCCAAATATCAAGGAACCATCGCCTTCATGCCAGTAAATAAATGCTGGGTAGTTAACTTTTAGTACCATCACAGCTAGCAGAGCAACGCGTATCCCATTGATAATGAATCCCAATGCCACAGCCACGAATATTACTAAAACTCTCTGTTTTCGTTTAGTTGGAAACATCAGCAAACAAATTACAGCGATGCCTAAAAGATAGCAGACAGATTCAATGCCTGAACAGCCCTCATAAACCTTGACACTTCCTGTTGGTAAATTTAAGAAAACTCCTTGTAGGGACACATCAACACCGCAGTACCAAAGCAGGAAAGCCGAAAATTTAGCCGTCAAGGGAGAAATATCAAACAGAGATGATAGCACTAACTTCGGAATACCTAAAAAAAACAATATAGTGAGTTCTTGCGAATATTGTTTTAATCCTTTGAAACCAGAAGCTAGCAAACCAAGACCTAGAGCAGAAATCAATGGTGAGACGCGAATAAAAATTTCAGGTGAATTAACATGATGAAAATTAGCACTTTGCCAAAGCAGATTACCAATCAATAATCCACCTAAAATGCTGGGAAAAATTCCACTTTCTAAAGTTAGTTGGTCGCGTTTGTCTTCAAGTAAAGAAACGACGGCTAACAAAAACACTATACTCATTCCTACATGGGCAATATCTCCAGATTTCCAGGAAAGAGTTAAGATAATCGCAGTTAAACCGGCTCCTATTCCTAAGAGCCAGAACTGGATATTTTTTAGTGGTTTAATTTCAATTAAGCGGTTAGCTTTCATATGGAAGACGGAATGAGCAATGAGCAGGATTAGCTTGCCAACTTAGAACTGGAATGATTTAGTAATCATTTTGCTGACTGCTTTTTGCGCTTCCTTGCAATCAAGCCGGCAACTAACAGCAAAGTTCCTCCAATAGTTGTGGGTTCAGGAACTGCTGTTGCTTTCCATCTGCCTCTACCACTTACAGGGCCTTGTCCACTTACAGGAAAACCCAAGAAACCCCAAGTTCCATCTGAATCGATACTGAAAAGATCCCTCTGACTAACTCCACATCTGGGTAAGCATCCGTCCCAATTGTTTCGAGTCCCCAATAAGGGAGACCGAGGATCTCCTCCCAACACACTCAAAAGCACATCTGTCGGGCCTGGTGGAGACATTGCAAAATTTGTAGGTTTCCAAAAATAGACGAATGCTCCTACAATGCTCTGACCAGTTTCATTCAGTTCAAAAACTGTAGATGTGGGACTAGGGATTTGAAATTCAAAACCATCCAACAGCAAATCTACTGAGAAGCTGTTAACAAGAGAATATTCCTCGGGTGGTGTAAAGCGACGCGTCACATTCGATGACAGGATTGGGTCTTGAGGATTTTCGTAAACAACACCGGGTCTCAACTGTACAAAACTTCCTGAAAAGGGTTTGTATGTAAATCCTCCACTTCCGACTAACTTTCCTGATTCATCGAATAACTCTAATGTTGCCGCATTGACATCTTTAAAGGTGGCAGAAGCAGCTAGAGTTTGATCTGTGGCGACAAACCCCGCTGTCAAAACAGTTGCAGCTACAGTTGTGTTTGTTAGTAGCTTCATTGTGAATTTCATAAATTTTATACCTTTGATGGGCGTGATTGCAGGAATAACTGCAAGGCAAGCATCGTAGGTTGTCAGTGCGATAAAAAAATAGGTGGTGTTAATTTAAATATGAACTGTGCGGCTCTAAGGTCATCTTGCAACTTGCTCGCACTGAAACTTTCCTTACTTTGGATGCAAGGAATTCTAAGTCTGAGATAGTCTATTTCTTATCCTTACAGATACCTGCCTAAGGGTAACTGCAAATTCTATAGTTCGTAGACGATATTGTTACACTGCTATTGTTGAGTTTTTCATCTTTCTGTTACTAGTTGCAACGTCAGATAAGCTAGTTAAGCCAGCCAGTTAAGACAGTTAATACAACAACAATCTGTCCGTGATGGCAAATAACTAAGTCACTGTATACCTTCACCCCCTCCCCCCGCATTTTGGAACTGGGCAAGATTCAGTTAAGATAACAAGGCAACTGTGAACCGTAACAAAATAGGGAAACACCGGTGTAAGTCCGGGGCTGTGCCGCAGCTGTAAAGGGATTTTAGATTTTAGATTCTAGATTTTAGATTGGCATTAATCCAAAATCCAAAATCTAAAATTGCCTAAGCCAGAACGCCTATGTGTTACTAACTCACTCTATTTCCTGCGTTGCACGGGAAAGGAGCTTTAACTGAGAATGCTTATTTTTGACACAACAAATCTGAACCAACCAGAATACCCAAGCGTCGAAACTCTAGAATTGCCACCATTGCCAATTAAGCGTCCTGTGTTGATGATTGGTCATGGCACTAGGGATGCAGATGGAAGGCAGGCTTTATTAGATTTTGCTGCGATTTATCAAACTTTAGATCGATCGCGTCCAGTCGTACCTTGTTTTCTGGAATTGACTGGCCCGACAATTCAAGAAGGTATCGACCAGTGTGTAGAACAAGGCTACACAGAATTCTCTGTCTTACCAGTGCTGCTATTTGCCGCACGGCATAATAAGTTTGATGTTACGAATGAGCTTGACCGCGCTAAGGCTAAGTATCCGCAGTTGAAGTTTCATTACGGGCGGCATTTTGGAATTACCCCCGGTATTATCGAATTGTGGCGATCGCGTTTAGCAGAACTCGACAAACCAGAAAATAACCCCCTGCAAATCTCTCGTGCTGACACAGTTCTGTTGTTTGTCGGTCGTGGTTCCAGCGATCCCGATGCTAATGGTGATGTTTACAAACTCGCTCGTATTCTTTGGGAAGGTAGCGGCTACTCAACTGTCGAAACCTGCTTTATCGGCATTACTCACCCCAGACTAGAAGAAGGTTTCCGTCGCGCCCGTTTATACCAACCAAAACGCATTATTGTCCTACCATACTTCCTGTTTACTGGCGCTTTAGTGAAAAAAATCTTTAACATCACTGCCCAACAGCAGGAACAATATCCAGAAATTTCCATGACCTGTTTGCCAGAAATGGGACTGCATCCCCAGCTATTTTCTGTACTCAGAGAGCGAGAAATCGAAACCCAACTGGGACAAGTGCAGATGAATTGTGAAATGTGTAAATTCCGCCTCGCTGCCATATCAAATCACCACGGACACAATCATTCTCATGACCACCACCATCACGATCATCACAATCACGACCACTCCCACCCGCCTGTAGACCCATATGCAGATATAGAGCAGTACCATCAAAAAATTTGGCAAGCACCCTAAGAAATGATGAATTATGAATTATGAATGATGAATGATAAAAGAGTTTCATAATTCATCATTCATAATTCATAATTTTTTGTTATGTCCAAAGAATTTTCCATCGGTAGCAAAGTCCGCGTTGTCGCCCTACCGCCCTACGTTAAAACCGCCGATCCTATGCCTATGCTGCGTCCTCCCGATGTGATTCGCATTGGTGAAGAGGGTGTGGTACTTGATCGCCGTCCCGGAGGATACTGGGGTGTCCGCTTTGCTAGGGGAGCCTTTCTCATGGAAAGCCAATACATCGACAGCATAGAATCTCCCCAAGCTGAGAATAGCAGCCAGTAATTGTAAACTTATGTTAAGTGATTATTCTGGTCTGCATAATGATTTCCCGTCGCAATTTTTTAAGCATATTATTCGCTAGCTGTTTTGCGCTGATCGGTTGGTTGAATTTTGCCCCAGCAGCGAATGCGCTGGGTGGCAAACTTCCCTTTGTCAATCAACCCGCACCAGAGTTTACTTTGTCCACCAACTCTGGTGATGGCAAAATTTCCCTCTCTGATTATCGCGGTCAGTGGGTAGTCCTTTACTTTTACCCAAAAGACTTCACTCCTGGTTGCACTATAGAAGCTCGTCGCTTTCAGCAAGACTTGCCTAAATATATAGAAAAAAACGCGCAAGTAATTGGTGTTAGTGCTGACGATGTTGATTCTCACGCCGAATTCTGTGATTCGGAGGGGCTAAAATTTCCTCTGTTGGCGGATACAACGGGCGCAGTGAGTAAAGCCTACGGTTCTTGGCTGAGCTTTGTTTCTATGCGCCATACGTTTATCATCGATCCACAGGGAATGTTGCGGGAGACTTTTGTGAAAGTTAATCCAGCTATCCATAGCCAAGAAGTGCTAGCCCGACTAGAGGAATTGCAACAAGCTACCGCCTCATAACTTTTAGCTGTTACTTACCAGCATAAACTGCGATCGCATGTGGTACTGGACGATTTGTGGAAATAAAAGATTTGCCATCCACAATTAGTCCAGTGCTACCACCACCATCTAGCATGGCTTGGGCACTAGCACCAAAGCTTCTGAGAACTTGAGATGCGTCAATTTGACGAGCATAGTTACTTGAATATAAAAGTACTGTTTCTTTCACACCATCACTGTTATCATCTCGAACACCAACAAAGGTTCGCGGTAAATATTTACTAGCAGATTTATTTGCACCTGTATCCAATAGGCCGATAACTTCAGGGAAACGGTTGAATGTCTGTTGGATATATGCCTGAATATTTGCACTTCCTAGTAAAGGATTAAAGGCAAATGTGCGAATCTGACCAGGGTATTCTTTACCTATAGCGTAGCCGTAGGTAATCAAATTTCCATGCACTTTCAAGCCAAAAGCAATTCCCGTTGGGTTATCGCGGGTCGAAAAAAACGCACCATTCACAACAACTTTTGCTTTGCGGGATGATGTGTTTTGGTTAACGGCATCTTGCCAAAAATTGCTGAGCGTTTTTTTGCTGACTCGGTCATTAGGAGTGCTATCTACTGCACCGATTAAGTTTTCTATCGTCGCTTTGGCAGTATTGACAACGGTGACATATTCTAACTTTCCGTTTGTATCATCTTTTTTGTATACTTGTACGCCAGTATCTTCAAGAATTGGCTGAAAGCCAGAAGGGATTGATAGTGCCTGCGCTGTATAGCTGTGGGAGATGGAAATTACAGCCGTGACGATACCTAATAGTAATTTTTGCGACTTCACTGAAATATTTATTATATTTAGGGTTGCGATCGCCCAGCCTTTTCAAGGTGGGTGAAAAATCTGCTTTCATTGCCTGATTTTTCCTGATTCGACTTGGTGTCTTAGTGTCTTGGTGAGACCAGCCCCCTCAGGAGTGAGACCACTTCCCGTCTTGGCTTCTGCCTATAGGGGAAAGTGGCGAACCCGAAGGGCTTGGTGCTTTTAGGGGGGACTGGCGTAGACGCCCCTTGTGGGCGGCTCAAGGTAGAGTACCCGTAGACGCGCAGCGGTGAACCAGCGCGCTCCAAAGGGGGTTCTCCCCCAATCCCCACTCCCTGTCGGTCGTGGGGGCCCCGAGTCCCCCATGAGCGACTGGTGAACCCGGAGGGCTTCTCGCAGAGTAGGGTGGTTAAATAAAATTTATTTTTTCACCACAAAGACACCAAGACACGAAGAAAACTTATTTTTTAGGATTGCACCACCAAAGGGCTAGTTGCGATCGCCTGATGATTTAAGCGTTGGTGTATTGCGTCATTGTACACGGTTGGGATGGCAGTATACGGGTTTGGACATAGTATCAATTTCATTGTGTTGAGATCTAACGACAGCATTTGGTGTAGTGACAACTGGTGAGTTGGATAGTAAAGCATTCCCACGGCTAGAATAAATCGATAGACTTTATGTGTATTATTTAATACAGTAACGTGTTTACGTGCTATGAATTATCAGCGATCGCAAAGTGCCATAGCATACTTAATTACCCACAATTCATGACCTGGATGTCATAACAATCTATCGGTCTGCTTCGACGATTCAAGCGTTCACACGTTGATACAACACGTTTTGCGATTGCGCACACCTTATTTATAAACTTATATTGGTATAAAATTTTACTTAATATCAGTCAAACATAATTTGATATATTCAACACTAATAGTATTAAAAGCATATAAAGGATATGCATACAAGGCGCTTTTAATCAGAAATTGATGTTACAACACTTGATTAAATAAGTTATAGTTCTGTGCAGTTACATGTCGAATGTATATAATGCTATCTTTTTTCCTTCTTTAGAATTTTTTTATAAAATAAAGTACGAAAATCTTTCTATAGAAGGATGAAAACGGGAACGCCGCCTTTAAACTGAACGTCACTGTTTCCTGTTTGGGCTGAATAGAAGTCTAGACAACGGGGGTAGGTAGTGAAGAGCTTATTTGTCCCCTCATTATTGTTCACCATTGTATAGCATTCTGCCTAAAGCTAAGCCACCAGATTATAGGTTGTATCTGTCATGCTAGACTTGACCATTGAAACTTCCCAAGTACATCAGCAACTAATTGACTCTACTGATTGGAACATTATTGAAACAGAGTTTGACCCCACTAGGCTACATCATCAAGAAACAGTCTTTACCCTCAGCAACGGGTATTTGGGAACGCGAGGTTCATTTGAAGAGGGGTATCCCAACGATAGTTCGGCAACGATGATTCATGGGGTTTATGATGACGTTGCGATCGCCACTACAGAATTAGTTAACTGTCCCAACTGGCTGCCGTTTGTAGTGAAGGTAGCTGGGGAACGCTTCCGCATGGACAGTGGCGAAATCCTTAACTACGAACGTCGCCTCGATATGCGTCTGGGTATAGTCAGCCGGGAAGTACGGTGGCGCAGTCCCGCAGGGCACACTTTAGAATTTCACTTTGAGCGGTTTGCCAGTCTAGCAAGTCAACATTTTTTGGCGATCAGGTGTCAGGTTACATCTGTAGATTTTGAGGGTGATATTGAGGTAGAAGTTGAATTTCATCCCGAACCGCACACCCAAGGTGTCAAACACTGGAAAACAGTCAAACAAGGTGGCTTAGATAATATTATCTGGCTGCACAGCCAAACTCTGCATTCTGCAATCGAATTGGGGATGGCAGCTAAGCTGATTGTAGAAGGTGAAGAAGTAGCACCCGTGCGCGTGCATCAGCTAGAACATCACAGCCCCAAACTTGTCACCACTTTGCAAGTTGAACCCGGCAAAGCTGTCAGTCTCGAAAAGATTATTACTCTCTACACTTCCAGGGAAACACCAACTCCTGCGGAAGCAGCCATGATTCGGCTAGTTGCTGCACCTAGCTATTCAACCTTGCTAGCGGCGCACATTGCTGCATGGGATGGGGTATGGCAAGAAAGTGATGTGATTATTGAAGGCGATCGCCTCGCGCAGTTGAGCGTCCGCTACAATCTCTTTCAATTGCTTGCCGTTGCGCCGCGTTACGACGATCGCGTCAGCATTCCTCCCAAAACCCTTTCTGGCTTTGCTTATAGCGGACATATCTTTTGGGACACGGAAATTTTCATCCTGCCTTTGCTGATTCACACTCAACCAGCATTAGCACGTAACTTGCTCAACTACCGCTACCACACTCTACGTGGGGCGCGGCGCAAAGCCCAGGAAATGGGATACAAGGGAGCTTTTTATGCTTGGGAGAGTGCTAGCACTGGTGATGAGGTGACTCCTCGTTGGGTAAGCGATCCTAACGGTAAACAAGTCCGCATCTGGTGCGGTGATATTGAAGTGCATATCAACACTGACGTAGCTTACGGTGCTTGGCAATACTGGCAGACAACCGGTGATGATGAATGGATGCGCGACTATGGCGCGGAAATAATTCTAGATACGGCGGTGTTCTGGGAAAGCCGTGTAGAGTGGAATAACCAACGTCATTGTTACGACATCCGTGATGTGATTGGCCCGGATGAAAATCACGATCGCGTAGATAATAATGCTTTCACTAATTTATTGGTGCAGTGGCATTTGCAAACTGCTTTAGCGCTATTAGATTGGCTGGAAAAGTCCTATCCCGATGAAGCAACACAACTGGCAGAAAAACTTAACTTAGAGCCACAACAACTGGAACTTTGGGCTGATATCTCCAACCGTCTCTATATCAATCACGATGTAGAAACTGGTTTGATTGAACAGTTTGAAGGCTTCTATAACTTAGAATATGTCAACTTTGCTGATTACGAACCGCGCACCAAATCCATGCAAGGACTGTTGGGAGTAGAAGCCACCAGCCAAAAGCAGATTCTCAAGCAGCCAGATGTGTTGATGCTAATGTACTTGCTGCGCGATCGCTTTGATAGCAAAACCTTGCAAACCAACTGGGACTATTACAGCCCCCGCACCGATCATACCTATGGTTCTTCGCTTGGGCCAGCAGTTCACGCCATCTTAGCTTGCGACATCAATCAACCAGCTGAAGCCTACACTCATTTTACGCGGGCGGCAATGGTAGATTTAGCAGATGTGCGGCGTAACGCCCATGAAGGCATTCACGCCGCTAGTGCAGGTGGAGTTTGGCAATCTGCGATCTTTGGATTTGGCGGCGTACGCATGACTCAATTTGGGCCCATTGCTTGTCCAAATCTCCCACCCAGCTGGACACGTCTGAAGTTTCGGTTGAAATGGCGCAATCAGTCCTATGAGTTTGATTTGACAAAGTGAAAGGGACTGGGGATTAGGGATTGGGGATTGGGTTTTCACGCCTAAAAATTATGGAATTCTGCTTTACCCACAGACAAATTTTGGTATTGGGTACTAGGGACTTGGGACTGGTGAGACCACTTCCCGTCTTGGCTTCTGCCTATAGGGGAAAGTGGCGTAGACGCCCGTCAGGGCGGTGAGCAGCGCGGTCTTGGGGGTTTCCCCCATGTAGACGCGCGCAGCGCGGTGAGACCAGCCCCCGTCTTGGCGGTCTCCGTCACGATGGGGGACTGGCGAACCCGAAGGGCTTCCCGAAGGGTACGACTGCGTAGACGCGCGCAGCGCGGCTCAAGGCAGAGTACCCGTAGACGCGCGCAGCGCGGCTCAAGGCAGAGTAGGGCTTCTCGTAGAGTACCCGAAGGGGGACTAGGAAAAACCCAATACTAACGTATTACCAACCCAGTACCCAATACCCAATACCCAGTACCCAGTCCTCAGTAAAGAGTACCCTCAAGCGTGGAGCGGCGTTCCGAGCGGGGTAGTATTACTATTACTACTCTAATGAGTCAATCTAAATATTCTCTCAAGCGTTCCTGCTAATTAGGAACGCTTTTTATGTTGAAGGCTAAAAAGCCTACTTCGTAAACTTCATAACATGCACCCTTTTAAATTTGGGGAAAAGTGTCATCAAATCTTCTCCCCATCACCCCATCTGTCTAAATGGGAAAATTAAAAGCTTTACAGCTTAGCCAATGGTTACTTGACTGGTATCGACAGCAGCAGCTCCATTAACACCTCGGGCTACAGAAACCATTTTGTTAAGAATATTTTGATTGGGAACTTTACCTTTTAACACAACAGTGCTGCCAGTTTGAGCAACCCAGAGAGTATCGACATCATCCAGCTGCTGATCTTGGTCAAATGCAAGCGCTACACGCTTTGCTAAACCGCTTTCGTCATATTCCCCATTCAATCCCATACGCTCAGGGGGAATTTGTTGAGTAGCAGCAGGTGCAGCAGCCTGTTGTTGCTGTACTTGCTGGGGAGCAGGATTTACTTGAGCATTTTGAGGTTTTTCTAGTCCAAACAGTCTTTTTAACCAACCCATAAACTTTTTCTCCTATAAGGCTAATAACCATCTGTAATATTAAAAGCAGACCATAGGAGCTACATCTGTCCATAACCTGATTTTTAGTTAGAAAGACTCCTACTACCGGATGAAAAATTAGCGATCGCCCTTCTCATCCCCAAGCATTTTTTAAAGAGTTTTTCTTCTCTTAACAAATATTTGCAACACAACCCTATTTGAGGAATTAACCTCAGTTCTATTGCCATTCCCTGTCCTCAAGTTCCTTAGTCGGCAATAATAAGGTTGCTTCAATTTCCTGCCTGATAGCAGCTGTCACCTCACAATTGCTATTCAGACAATCGAGTAGTAGCTGATTAGCATCGTAATAGCGTTGCAGCACTTGCTGTTGCTGTTGGCTAAACTGCCAATGGTGGTTAATATTACGATAATTAACGATCGTCGTTTTTAATTGTTCAACCCAAGCTGAAGAGTGTACCTGCCACCATACCTGAAACAGTTGTCGGTTTTGATTAGGATTCGGCAATTGATCCCTGAGTTGTTGTAGGGATTTATGAAGACCTGCATCCAGAACAATACCCAGAATGTTCGAGAGAGCATCTCCACAGGCATGACCATAGGCAAAGTCCTGGCTTCGGTCAATCGCACACTCCAGCAGTAGGTCATCTAACGCCGCATCCAGAAACATCCCCTGGTCGAGGGTGCAGGCTAGGGCAAAGTCAGAAGCCATGTGAGGAGTCCGGGCAAGGGCAAGGTAAAATGCTCGGCCCGTCGCAACCTTTGGTTGCGACGGAGTAGTACGAGATTTTTGGCTTGCCCAGGTCAAAAACTCTTGTAGGTAAGGGTCTTGGGCGACAAGTGCATCAATGTGTTGCTTCATCAACTGCATCAGCCCGTCAGCACTCCGGAGCATGGCAGCTGTCAACAAGAAGATTTCGCGCCAGTGAGGGTCAGTGATGTGACTGACTAATCCTCCCAATGCTTGCTCCAATGCTTGTAGGTTATGGCTGGCAACGATTTTTCTCGCCGTGAAGTATTCTTGAAACGCCAGATAGGAGAAGGAGAAAATTCCCCGTGCCCGTTCTGTCAGTAGCCCATGTTGCGCCTCGATCGCCTTCAGCACCGCTTCACTTTCTAGTTGCAGTTCCTCTGGCTCCGTTGGCATCTCAGGTAGATTACGAATATAGTCACCAATGTATTGCTCAATAACGCGTTGCTCAAAGAAGTACTGACCCTCTTCAAACGTTGCCGCCGCAATCTGACTCAACAACTTGAGCTTTTGTGGTAGTAAAAACCCCCGATAAACATCATCCCGTTCAACGCCTCTAGCTTCATCCCATTTGCCCAGAAGAAGATCTAGCCCTTGCTTATAAAACTCAGTCCGCTTAGTTGGAAATTTTTCCTGACCGTGGAACACCCAGCAGGCAAGATGCAGAAATAGGGGTGTGATGACAAGTTGGCGAAATTGCCAGTTTTCAGGTAAGTCCAGCTTTTGAATAAACTGAACAGACTGTGCCTGCCCATTTTGAGTGTTTGTCTTGGTGAATGCCACAAACCATTTTCGAGCGAAGGCTCGGATTTGTTCGTGGGTAAACGGGGCAATCTCAACGTCGGTAAAGCCTCGGAGGGTGAGCTTTTGAGCTGCCGTTCGACAGGTCGCCACAAACCGATTTTTGTGATACTTGTCCGAAAATCTGCGAATTTCTCTTAAGACAGCATTACTCTCTTGGTTAAGAACTTCATCCATGCCATCAAGCAACAGCAAAACTCTGCCTGCACCAAGCAAAGTTTCAATGATTGACGGGTCTGAAATTCCAGACGTGATAAATTCTTGGCGGATGTAGTTTAATAGGCTGAATTCGCCGCGTCCCCGTGATTCTTCGGCAAAATTCCTCAGTACGATGAAAACAGGAACTTGGTTTGCTGCAAATGCGCCTTGGTTACACTGAATAGCGAGATGTTGCAAAAAGGTGGTTTTACCTACCCCTGGTTTACCCAGCACCCTGAGCTTGGAGTAGGTTTCGACTGCCTCCATACCCGGTATTTGTTTCTGCTCAACCTCACCTAAGCCAAAGCGGTCAAACTCCTCTGGATTAAGGTTTTGCAGGTTAGAGATATCTAACCACTGTTGGCTGGAGATGTCTTCCAGAATATTGACATCAATATATATGTCATCGATCGCAACGGGATGACTGATATCTAATAACTGCAAGATACCGCACTGGTCTTGAATTTTGTCTTGGCGTTGCGATCGCACCTGTTGCACCAAAATATCAATATCTAGAGCAGGAGCTTGGGCAACTTCGACGGGATCGGAGAATTGGGACGGGGGGTCGGCAGCAATCTCCCGCCAATTCAGTTCCAATACAGAACAAATTTCCAGAAAAATATGACGCTCAACTGGACGCCCAGAAAAAAACCGCCAAATCGGTTGTCGAGTCTTTAAGTTGACTTCAAAAGCCAAATTTTCCTGAGTCCACCCCTTGCGGGCAAACGCTCTTTTAGCCTGTTGAATCCCGGTAAGTGATGCCTGGAGCGATCGCTTAACCATAAGCCAAAAAACTCATAATGAAAACTTAGAACGTAAATTTTTATTAACACTATAGATTTTATATCTTTTCTTATGATATGAAAATATGCTCAATTTAAATCATACAAAAGTCAGAGATCGACTTTCAGTAAATCGAAATGAAACCAATCCAAAAGTTCTTCATACTGTGAATTCCAGGTACACGTGTGGGATTAATTCTGTAAAGACCCTATGAAGATTGAGTTCTGGGCTTCTATGTATGAGTTAACGGCTCTCAATGACAAGTGTATTGAGGCATCATTAAGTTTGTTAAATTTTTTGTAACGAAGTCAAACATTATCAATCATTTTATACATCTCTAACCTTTGCCAAGACTTAATCTCAAGCATTCATATGTCATGCTAGAGGAGTACAGATTCAAGGCTTCTCTATGAACACTGGTTAGCTCTTTAGAGCAACGACAGTAGATAACCAGAAGGTCGCAATATTACAGATATTTCAAACAAAGTTTTTTTATAGTAATCATTGCTATTTCCGAGCTATTTCCGAACCTGATTCAAAAGCTCGCATATGTTATCAAGACAAGAACATAAAATAGATATTTTAGGTGAGATGAACTACCCCGCCGTATAGACGGACGGGCGTCAATTAAAAGAATTTAACTCGACACTTTCCTTACTTTTTGTATCGTAACTTAACCAAATAAACCTAATAAACCCAGAAATGAAACAGCACCTTGTCATGCTGTAGAGGAATGCTAACAGAGCTTATGCAGTTGAATGTTAAACGTTAACTATTGATTGCAGGTTACTACAGTTTGAAGCGAGCAATGCAGTCCGCCGGAGAAGTGAAGTGATGCAGTGGTCAAATTGCCATCTATGCGATCGCTCTATTAGATCCTCTGCTAAGGGTTTTTAGTACTAGTTCTGAAATCCCAATTGGAGTTGCAATGTATACAAATAATGAATTTCCTACTAATCTTTCATCCCTCCAAGGGCTGCGAGTACTCGTTGTAGACGATAATGTCGATTTCTGCGATTTGATCGCGCTGCTGCTACAACCCGATGGTGTTGAGGTGCAAAAAGCGTTTTCAGTCCAGCAAGCTCTAGAGATATTTAGGCAATGGCAACCTGATGTCCTCGTGAGTGACATTGCCTTGCCAAAGGAAGATGGCTATGCCCTGATTCAACAAGTGAGAACCAAAGCGGGAGAGCGAGGGGAAGTGGTGCTAGCCATTGCTGTGACAGGCTATGCCCATGAAAATATGTATCAACGTACTCTATGTACTGGGTTTGACCTGTTATTCACCAAACCCCTGGATTTTGATGAGTTCCTTGCTGTGCTTGCCTGTTTAGCGATTTGCCAACAGTCCTCATATGCGATCGCTCAACGGATTTTGGGTAATGTCCTAGAGGTGGCAGCCTAAGTTTTGAAAAGCAGTGATATTGGGCATTTCCAAGTTAGCATCACCATTTTTGAAACACTATCAACAAATCAATGTAATTTTATTCTGGAGATTTTAATTATGTCGTTTACTATCGAGTCTGCACGCTCCATTTTTCCTGACACTCAAGTTGCTGATGCGGTTCCAGCTACCGTTGAATCATGCAATCAACTCAGTGCTGAGGATCAGTTGGCTTTACTTTGGTTTGCCTACACTGAGATGGGAGTTACAATCACTCCCGCTGCTATGGGGGCAGCCAATATGGTCTTCGCAGAAAAAACCCTGACTCAAATCAAGCAGATGTCTGCTGGAGAGCAAACACAAGTTATGTGCGATCTGGTTAACCATACTGATACTCCCATCTGCCGTACATATTCATCTTTCGGCACGAATGTCAAGTTGGGCTTCTGGTATCAGTTAGGCGAGTGGATGAAACAAGGAATCGTTGCTCCGATTCCAGAAGGTTATAAACTTTCTACGCAGGCATCAGATGTCCTCCAAGCCATCCGTCAACTTGAAGGGGGTCAGCAACTCACCGTATTACAAAATATTGTCGTCAACATGGGGTATGCTCCAACGGTTAGCGCTCAAAAAGTCAAAGAACCTGTGGTTCCACCTAAAGATATCGCACCCCGAGCTAAGGTCAGCATTGAGGGCATCGACAACTTGACAGTCCTGAGCTACATGGAGAATATGAACGCCTTTGACTTCCAGGGGGCTGTGGCTTTATTTGCTGAAGACAGTGCCCTGCAACCGCCTTTCGAGGAACCGATTGTGGGTCATGAGTCGATCCTCGCATATATGCGTGAAGAATGCTACGGACTCAAGCTGATTCCTGAGCGGGGAATGTCTGAGGCAGCAGAAGGAGGGTTCACCCAGATTAAAGTGACGGGTAAAGTCCAAACTCCCTGGTTTGGTGACAGTGTTGGCATAAATCTAGCATGGCGGTTCTTGCTCAATCCGCAAGGCAAGATTTTCTTTGTGGCGATCGATTTGCTGGCATCTCCCCAGGAACTGCTGAACTTGGGTTTTATCAGGTAGAAGAGCTTCCTGAGGTTGACTCACAAATTTGAAACATTGCCTAGCGATCGCTCTAGTAAATTTGTAATATTAGAGCAATAGTTTGTGAGTTATAATAAATACATTAACAGCGACAACGCTACACGTTGCGAGGCAACCAATATGGATGCCAATGAAGTTTTGAGACGATATGCGGCCGGAGAAAGAAATTTTAGACAGGCAGACTGGAGAGGGATAAGCCTAGCTAAAGCAAATTTGAGTGGTGTAGATTTGAGTGGGGCGCATTTGAGCAACGCAGACTTGAGCAACTCAGATTTAAGCAATGCTAATTTAAACTGGGCTGGACTTAGAGGAGCCAATCTCAGCGGCGCTAATCTGAAGGGGGCAAAAATGCCTGATGGAAGAACGCACAGTGATTGCTTAGAGTCTGCCAATTATTTCTTTAGCTAACACCTGACAAAAATTCTGCACTTAGTAAGGGCGGTGCTGTTGATTCAACAGCACCGCATTTGTGTTGACGACATCCTCCCCTTGACATCGGGGAGGGGTATTTTTTTCATAAGTGTTTAACCGGACATGATAATTATCTGACGATTTGAATGTTTTTAGTCTAAATCATACATTTTATACATTTTCAAACGCTTCTAAAACATGATTTCTAACAGCGAGGTGTCATGCTAACAAGAGTTAGCAGATTACAGAAAACTAGGTGAAATTAAATGGCTGATATTGTTGATACTGCTGTTAAGGCTGGTTCTTTCAATACGCTAGTTACTGCGGTCAAGGCTGCTGGTCTAGTAGATACTCTTAAAGGAAAGGGTCCATTCACCCTTTTCGCGCCTAACGATGAGGCGTTTGCTAAGCTTCCCAAAGGTACAGTAGACGCACTGCTTAAGGACATTCCAAAGCTCAAGAAAATCCTTACCTATCACGTTGTTTCCGGCAAAGTGATGGCGGCTGATGTGATGAAGATGAAGTCAGCTAAAACGGTTGAAGGTGAAAATGTGAAAATTGACGCTTCTGATGGTGTCAAGATAAATAATGCCACAGTCACAACACCAGATGTTGATGCTGATAATGGTGTTATCCACATCATCGACACAGTGTTGATGCCTGCGTAAGCTTTCCCCATAGATAGCATTTGCTATCTGTGGGGCAGCGACTATAGGTGGTTGCTGCCACATGACACCGCCTACACCCTCGTCATTGTTTGGGCATTAGCGCGATCGCCCTCCCTCTTGCTACCACACTTGTGGCTGAAACGTGGATTGCTGTGTTCATTCTATTTGCTGGAATTGCCAACTTAGGCTCTATCTTCTTAATCTTCTAATGGTAGAAAGAAAATTGTAATCAAACCTGGCACAGAGACAAAAAAGCTCAACAGAAAATAGTACTCATAGCCTACCCGTGTCTCTATATAACCACTGAAAAGCCCTGGAATAAATATACCAGTTGCCATCAATGCCGTAGTAATAGCGTAATGGGATGTTTTATATTCAGGATTAACATTACTCATTAAAAAAACGGTATATGCCGATACGCCAATTCCATAAGAAAACTGCTCAAACGCATTTACAAAATATACCCAGGTAATGCTTGGTTTATATACAGCTAAGATCCAATAGATTAAAATCGCAGAATTTTGTAAAATTGCGGTCGGTAAAAGCCATTTTTTTAGTCCTTGTTTCGCAATCAAATAACCACCAATTATTCCTCCAATCAAAAGGAATACTATTCCAACTATGCCATATAAATATCCCACTTCAGCAGTGGAGATTCCTAAACCTCCTTTGCCAAATTTATCCATTAAAAAAGGCGGTGTCATTTTTAACATAAATGCATCACCAAGCCGGAAGGTTATTATGTATGTAAAAATCCAGGCAATCCGATATTGAGAAAAATATTTTTTGAATACATGAAAGAATTGATTTTTATAAGTATCTTTGTTGTACTCAAGCAAATTAGATTCGAGATGTGGAAGATACCAAAGTTGGAAAATATAAATTAGTAGAAGTATTATTCCAGCCAAAATAAATGCTAATGACCATCCCATCCTCAGAGGATGAAATTTAATAGCTAAATCGAAAAGTGAAAAGTTAATATCTCTGAAGACTCTTATATTAGTCTCAGTTGTTCCTACTATATATTGATTTGCAAAGTAGCCAGCCAAGAAAACTAATCCACCATTACCTGCAAGCCAAGCAACTTTATATGCTGTAGTTTGAACCCCAACATATAATGCTTGTTGTTCTTTACTAAGGGCACTTAGGTAAAATCCATCTATAGCAATGTCATGAGTAGCAGAAACAAAAGCAATAGCGGCAAATATAATAATTGATACAGTCAGACTATCCGATATAAGTACACTCAACGCCAGCAAAAAAAAGAGAAAGATACAAATAATTTCTGTAGTTAAAATCCAAAATCGCTTAGTTGAATAAATATCTACCAAAAGCCCCCAAAATCCTTTTAAAACCCAGGGAAGATACAAAAAACTTGTCAACCCAATAAACTCATTAGTTGCACCAACATCTTTGAAGAAAATCACCGACATTAAATTGACAACAGTATAAGGTAAGCCTTCAGCAAAATACAAAACTGATATCCACAAGCCAGGATGATGTTTTTTATCAGTTGTCAACATTCTTTTAGTAATACCAATTGGTTAAATTCCTACCACATCAATCTTGATGAAGAGACTATCGCTCTTAGTTTCTTTTACCAGTAGTACAGTTCCCTACGCTTCATCCTCGGGAGAGATTGCAACTACAACCTTTGCTTTTTTAAGGGCAAAGAAGACTCATCATCCGGCCTATGCCGGAGCTTCCCACAGTTGCAATTTCAACTTTTTCAGCAAATGTTGCCATTTAGCATATGAGTCGAGAACAGATGGCAGAACATTTAATGCAATTAACGCGGTTAATGATGATGAAAGACAATGCGTTTCGATATCTGATAAAAAATAAAATTCTCTCGGATTTATCGGATTTAAAGTTATAGGAGGAGTTGCTTCTCTCATTCGAGGCTAGTGTTTTACATCTGTTGAGTCAAACAGGGGCAGTAACGAGGATTTTTAATATCATTATTTATTTTATTTGGCAATAAACATTGCAGTTTTGTAATAAAAGTGTTAAATTTAATTTATAAAACATCACAAAACAAAAAAGCAGAACTTATCAAAAGCGATTTAGTGACTGAAGAATTCGGTAGGCTGAACAACTACGCCATCGAACCCAACAAGTACGTGATGGATCAGCCTCGGTTTGGCTTTACTCAGTATGCAGAAAAACTCAATGGACGTTTAGCCATGATTGGTTTGGTTTTGTTTCGCTCCTGGCTCTAGTAGTCCTGACTAGGTATACACAGGCTTCTAGGAAATTGAGCTTCACTAGATACCCTGAACACTTTTGCAAAATATAAGGATAAAACCAATGAGAACTAATGTTGGCTTAACTAATCCCTCTCTGTTCAGTCCCACTGATGTTGACTTAACTAGTCCCTCTGTGTTCAGTCCCGTTGTCTTCAGACCCGGTTTCAATCACTTTGAGAAAATCAACGCAACTCAAGCCTGGTCACTGTTTTTTACTGGAGGTAGAGAAGATAAGGCACTTGGACTTAGCCCCACAGTAGGTCGTTTTTACAACCTCAGCTTGATCGCGATCGCTATTGCAGGTATCCTCTGGACTTTCTTGTTCCGACCTTTCTAAGCGCATAGGTTTAAGTTAGGGGTGAACACCCGTTCGCCTCTACAGGCGTCCGGGTGGGCTGCTACGCCAATGACTTAGAAATCAAAGATCAGATTAAAGTAATTTCGATTGGAGAATCATTATGTCAAAACAGCAAAAAGGCAACAGAGAAGCCAAAAAACCCAAAAAGCAATCTGATGGTACTAAAAAGCAAAAGAAAGATCCCAACAGACATGATGGACTTGTAACACGTATAGTAAAGAGTTCAAATGAGCAACGAAACATTGAACCCTAAAACATAGCTAGTACAACATCGAACTGACAGTTTTCACCCTAATTGAGTTACAGAAGGCACTATGGATCAGGATATACCAAAGGTGAAACATGAACGTCATTTCTAAATTCATTCCCATTCCTAAACCGATCAAGGATAAGTCCAATGAATATCTAAATCCTAGCAGTGGAGATCGACTCTTATGCCTAAAATAACGGCTCAAGGAAAAACCTTTGAATGCGCTCAAGGGGCTAATTTACGTCAGGTGCTGCTCCAGAATGGGATAGAACTCTACAACGGGGCTGCTTCAGCGATCAACTGTCACGGACTCGGCACTTGTAGCACTTGTGCAGTCCAGGTGGAAGGGGCGGTTTCGGAACCTGAATGGCGCGAACGCACTCGGCGATCGCTGCCTCCCCATTCTCTCGCCCAGAACCGCCGACTAGCTTGCCAAACTCAGGTTTTAGGGGATGTCAAAGTGACAAAATTTGATGGCGCTTGGGGTCAAGGAAATCAAACCGTCTGGACACCGAAGGGTTAGTTCAGTTCGTCCAAATCGAAGATAGGTACGCGGATTGACAGCTAAATATGTTTTGCTGTTTTCCACACCTATAAATAAAGCTTTTAAATAATAAGTGATAGCGATGCCAATTAAAGAAAAACCAACTCCTACTCCTTCCCGCCTGATCGGTAACATTTTTCTGGCGCTGACAGCTTTGTTCCTGATCGCAAATTTTATATTGCCTTTTGTCTTAGATCCTCAGATTCCCGGTGTTCCCTATAGCCTGTTCATCCATCAGGTTCAGGCAGGGGAAGTTGAGCGGGTGCAAGTTGGTCAAAACCAGATTCAATTTCAATTGAAAACGGTCGATGACCAGGCTGGACCAGTGTTCTCTACTACACCCATCTTTGATTTGGGATTGCCCAAGTTGTTAGAAGAGAAGGGTGTTGAATTTGCCGCTGCTCCTCCGCCCAAGAATGCCTGGTTTACCAGTCTTCTGGGCTGGGTGATTCCACCCTTGATTTTTGTGGCAATCTGGCAGTTTTTTATCAGACGGGGTGGTGGACCCCAAGGTGTTCTCTCGATTGGTAAGAGCAAAGCCAAAGTTTATGTCGAGGGAGAATCTGCCAAAATTACTTTTGCCGATGTGGCTGGGGTCGAGGAAGCCAAGACTGAGTTGGTTGAGGTTGTGGATTTTCTCAAGACTCCAGGGCGCTATACCCTGATTGGGGCGCGGATTCCCAAGGGGGTGCTGCTGGTGGGTCCACCGGGGACTGGTAAAACGTTGTTGGCTAAAGCGGTGGCAGGGGAAGCAGGCGTGCCGTTCTTCAGTATCTCTGGCTCTGAGTTTGTGGAACTTTTTGTTGGTGTGGGTTCTTCACGAGTCCGCGATCTGTTTGAGCAGGCGAAGAAACAGGCTCCCTGCATCGTGTTCATTGATGAATTGGATGCGATCGGCAAGTCTCGCAGCAGTGGTGGGTTCTACGGCGGCAATGATGAGCGGGAACAGACACTCAACCAGTTGCTAGCAGAAATGGATGGGTTTTCAGTGGAAGATGCAACAGTGATTGTGCTGGCAGCCACAAATCGCCCTGAAGTATTAGACCCTGCTCTGTTGCGTCCTGGTCGATTTGACCGTCAAGTGTTGGTCGATCGCCCGGAGTTGTCAGGGCGAGAAGCAATTCTCAAAATCCATGCTCGGAAAGTAAAGCTGGGTGAGGACGTGAATCTTAAGGCGATCGCGACTCGTACTCCTGGTTTTGCCGGGGCAGACCTGGCAAACCTGGTGAATGAAGCGGCTCTGTTAGCAGCCCGCAATCAACGTTCCTACGTTGCCCAGGAAGATTTTGCTGAAGCGATCGAGCGGGTGGTGGCAGGTCTGGAAAAGAAAAGCCGTGTCCTCAACGACAAGGAAAAGAAGATTGTGGCTTACCACGAAGTCGGCCATGCCCTGGTCGGTTCTCTGATGAGCGGGAGTGGTCGAGTTGAGAAAATTTCTATCGTCCCTCGGGGTATGGCAGCACTGGGTTACACGCTGCAACTGCCAACAGAAGATCGGTTCCTCATGGACGAAGCAGAACTCCGAGGTCAGATTGCCACCTTGCTCGGTGGACGCTCAGCGGAAGAAATTGTGTTTAACAGTATTACTACTGGTGCAGCCAATGATTTGCAGCGGGCAACGGATCTGGCAGAGCGGATGGTGACTACCTACGGGATGAGTAAAATCTTAGGTCCCCTGGCTTACCAGCAAGGACAGCAAGCCATGTTTCTGGACAATGGTGCGCCCAATCCCCGCCGGATGGCGAGTGAAGAAACGGCACAGGCAATTGATCGTGAGGTGAAGGAAATTGTGGAAACAGCTCATCAGCAAGCTTTGGATACACTCAAGCTCAACCGAGACTTGCTGGAGGCGATCGCCACTCAACTCTTAGAGACAGAAGTTATCGAGGGTGAGAAACTGCACAGTTTGCTCTCACAGGTTCAAAGTGCAAACAATTTAACCGTTTCAGATAAACCTAATTTAAATCTTTCAGGAGTTAACTAATGAGTATTATTACGAAGATGATTGTAAATGCAGATGCCGAGGTTCGCTATCTCACCCCTGGAGAACTAGACCAGATCAAGATCTTTGTTAAGAGCAGTGAGCGCCGTCTACGCCTTGTGCAAACTTTAACTCAAAGCCGCGATCGCATTGTTAAACAAGCTGGAAACCAACTGTTCCAAAAGAGTCCACGCCTTGTTGCTCCAGGTGGCAATGCCTACGGCAAAGAGATGACTGCCACCTGCCTGCGGGATATGGATTACTATCTGCGCTTGATCACTTATAGTGTTGCGGCTGGAGATACTACGCCAATTGAAGAGATCGGGATTGTTGGTGTTCGCCAAATGTACAGATCCCTCGGCACCCCAATTGACGCCGT
The DNA here is from genome assembly GCF_000517105.1 of Fischerella sp. PCC 9605. Taxonomy (GTDB): domain Bacteria; phylum Cyanobacteriota; class Cyanobacteriia; order Cyanobacteriales; family Nostocaceae; genus PCC9605. The sequence continues at coordinate 487,885 of NZ_KI912149.1, forward strand.
TGCCGAAAGTGTCCGTGCCATGAAGAACATCACTACCTCGATGTTGTCTGGAGAAGATGCGCTCGTTGTTGGCACTTACTTCGACTACCTAATCGGTGCTCTCGAGTAGGCAGACAACAGGAATCACCTGGAGAGCGATTTCGCGTCACAACCCAGATGACCGATAGTCTTGCCTAAATTCTGAAGATGGGGTTTGAGGACTGTTGACTCAAACCACTCGACCTTAGTTTACTGATTGCAGTTGATTACTTGCTCGAAGAAAAACATGAAAAATTGTTGCTTCTGCAAGAAACTTATTTTTGGGTGTTCATATGTCGGAATATTGCTGCAATATTGCGAGCATCATCTATACCGCGATGGTGGGTGCCTTGTAATTCTATCCCCAAATGTTGGAGAGCCTGTGCCATGCCAAATTTTTGGGATATCCCACAATATTCTGAAAATTCTTTTTTAATATTTCTATGCTCAGAGCTAAAAGGATAGGGAACGTTATGAAACTTACAGTCTCTAATAAATTGATTTTTATCATAGTCTCCCCAAGAACAAAAAATGTGATTGGGGAATGAATAAATCCATTCTTTAAAACGAGAAATTACATCTGGAAATGTAGAGGCTGCATCCACATCTTCTTGACGAATGGTAGTCAATTGGGTGCAAAAATTTGTAAGGTGTGGATGTCTCACAGGTCGAATAAATTGCTGAAACTCAGATTCTATTATCCACGTGTCGCCATTTAGCATCACCGCACCAATTTCAATGATTTCTGTTTCATATCTAGGAATACTGTTGTCGTTAGAACAAGTAGCTTCCACATCGACTATCAGAAAATATTGAGTCATTTATAGTCTTTGATCGGAAAGATTAATTAATAAAATTTTATCTGAGATATTTAGAGGGAATTTACATCTGAAGTGCGGAGTCCTTCATGTATCAAAGTTAGATGAAAAAGGTTTAAGCCAACCTACTTGCATAGCCAAATTAAGAGCGATCGCAGCCATTGCAAACCACAACACGCTCTCCAACCCCAGCACGATAAACGGCACAATTGTATCTGCACAAGCAACCCCGATATCCACCTGAGTTAACCCTCGGATCAATCCAAAGGCTAATACCCCACCAGCTTGAAGTTGTGGGTTTTTGTCTTGGCGGATGATATAGCGATAAGTGACACCAAACAAAGAGCCAGAGAAAGTTGCTATTGCACAACTCAACCACCAATACCAATTTAGCGGTTCCGTTTGCAAGCTGCTGAGTATTGGAAAATACTTTACTAAAACCAGGCTATGGAACAAATAAGTAATCAGAAAAGCTAAAAATAGACAAAAGCCTGCTATTATACCGCCTTTTAGGGATTCTAGGCGTTCTGCCATTAAATCATTTGAAGTATTGTTCATCCACAAGCAAACAAGAGTGGGGAAGGGAGAGTTCTTGAGAGTGGGAGAGTGGGAGAGTTCTTGAGAGTGGGAGAGTGGGAGAGTTCTTGAGAGTGGGAGAGTTCTTGAGAGTGGGAGAGTGGGAGAGTTCTTGAGAGTGGGAGAGGGGGAGACGACCAACCACTAACTACTAACCACTAACTACTAACTCTTGACTCTTGACCAATGACTAATGACTAATGACAATTCCCAGTATCATAAATATTGTAGTTGTCTTGTAAATCGAAGTTAAGAATTACCACTATGGAAATTTTGACACTGGGATGGGTTTCGCTGTTGGTCGTTTTCACTTGGTCAATTGCAATGGTAGTTTGGGGTCGTAACGGACTGTAGAGGTATCGTGGAAAATCCACTCCTGAGTATTTTGGCACTAGTGGCCCTGGTACTACTAGTAGTTGTTACCGGGGGAGTTGTTTATTTGACGCTGGCAGATTGGCGCGATCGCCGCCTTCAAGAACAAGAAAAACGCGAACTTCGACGCACAAGTCCTAAGCGGCGATGAAAAATCTAGGTAATAGTAGAGACCTGCTATTTCAAGTGTCTCTACTATTCTTTTTTAATGTGCGTCGCTGTAAAAATAAAAATCTCGAACTAATCAAATAGTAAAAAATCTTAAGGCTTGGACTGCCTCTGGTAATAATCGCAAGCTAATGTAAACAGTACTGCTAAACCAGTAATTGCCAAACCTACTAAAGGATGTTGTCCTTGGCTGACAGCAAAGGATGTAACTACACCAGCACCCAAGGCAGCAGTAATTGCAGCAGTCAGCAAATCGTTTTGAGAATTGCGATTATACATGTTGATTTTCCAGAGTGAATTTTCTCAATTCCAGGAGTTATGTCCTCACCAAAAATAACACCCTGTTTTTTGATTTTTTCCCTTTTGGTAAATATCGCAATTAAGCTTTACTTTTATTAATGTTGAGATAAAATTTAAAGCCGACGAATATCAATTTTCTTGATTATTAGGTGATAACTAGAAAGGCATAAATAAACTAAAAACAGTGCGGGCTAGAAGCCCACCCCACAATATTATTAAAGCTCTTGTGGGGTAGGCATCCTGCCCGCCCGTATAAAATACAAAATATTTTACGTTTAATTTTTATTTAGAAGTCCCTTAGCGATTTGTCATTAATAGATATTCGGTATATATCCTGATTTTGTCACTTTTTTACTCCTGTTTTGTCACTTTTGTAGTGGCAAAATTTAGAATGATTGACAATTTAGCTTTTTCCGTATTGACAAAACAAAAGAATCCATGATTGCGGGCATATTGCCCGCATTATCTTATTTATGTACCTCATCAAGAGGTTGAACGGTAATTTTAGTAACCCACATGAATCAAGCAAATACAAAAGAATCCAAGTAATAAAGTAATTTCAATTTCACCACATCAGGGAACGCCTCTACCAGAACTGTTCTTTATTTAGTGTGAGGAGAACATAATGGTTAGATTGAAAGGCGGATTTCACGTTAAAAAGTTGACTGCGACAGTATTCCTACTGGGGACAAGTATCATCACCCTTGAGGTACATACCGACACTGCTATGGCTGCCGATCCTGTAGATGTAGTATGTCCAAACAGGATTACTTTGAATACAGGCAACCTCAAACTTCCCTATTGCAGCAACAAACCCATAGACAAATCAGATGTTACTGTACGACGTGCTGTAATCGTAATTCATGGCACAAACAGGAACGCCGATGATTATTACAAGTACATGGAGGATGCTGCAAACAAGGCTGGGAAGCTCAACGAAACCATTATCTTGGCTCCACAATTCCTTCGAGAAGAAGATATCGAGGCTCGCAATCCTGGCAACGATGTTCCCTTTTGGACGAACAATGGTTGGAAAGAGGGAGATCCATCGTTGTCTACCTCAAGTAACCCGCGACCAGCACAGGTCAGTTCCTACGATGCCACCAATTACATAATGGCAAAACTAGCAGACCGGAACATCTTTCCCAATCTGCAAAACATAGTGATTGCTGGACACTCTGCGGGTGGACAATTCACCAATCGTTTTGCTGCTGGTAGTAAGGAACCGATGGTTGAGTCAACTGTTATCCCGACCCGCTATATCGTAGCGAATCCCTCTTCCTATCTCTACATGGACGAAAAGCGGCGAGTAACAGGGACACTCGATCAGTTTGCAGTGCCAACCGCCGAAGAAACATCTAATTGTCCGGAATACAACGACTATAAATACGGTTTGAATAAACTCAATAGCTACATGCAAAATGTCGGGGTAGACAAAATCAAATCGCAATATGCCCAACGGCAGGTTGTCTACCTCTTGGGTGAGGAAGATACCGATCCTAACGCTGACAGCTTGGACAAAGACTGTCCCGCCATGCTCCAAGGTACACAACGTTTTGAGCGAGGAACTATTTTTTACAATTACATTCAGCAGTATTACGGTTTAGCAATTCAGGATAAGCATACGAAAGTAACTGTGCCTGGTGTTGGACATAGTGCCAATGATATGTTCAACTCTGACCAGGGTATTCAGCAAATCTTTGAGCAGTCCACACCAACCCCGACACCCACACCAACGCCAACCCCAACCCCGACACCAACCCCAACACCCACACCCAGCGGTACTTCGCTTACATTGAAAGTCACCGACGGCTGGGATTCCAAGAACCAAAAGACACTGGTTGGCGACCAGAAAGTCTACTTAGCACAGAGTAGCGATAATGACAGACTAGACTTGGAATCCAGACAATTCTGGTCGTTCCAGTTCCAGCCGAATGTACCAACAAATGCCACTATCCAGTCAGCAAAGGTCTACGTAGAACACTATGAAGAAGAGGGAATATCATCCAACTCCGTTCAGTTTGAGGTTGGAGTCGGAGCGTTGAAAACCCCCACGATTGTGGCGAAGCAATCCATGCCAGTGCTGTCTGGAGAGTCGAACGAGCGCACTGTGAACTGGGATGTGACACAGGCAATCAACACGCCTGCCAAGGCTAATGACCTCAAACTTGTCGTGCGTAACACTGGCACAAACGGCAAGAAAATCAAAATTGACCGGGTCTACGTGGTAGTAACCTACAGCACTAGTACCTCTAGAGTGAACAACACACCCCTACTCGCGGTGTCCGCCATCCCAGTTATGGGCATGATGACTGTAGCGTTCAGCCTCAGCCGTCGACTAAAAGCGTAGCACCGTTAGGAGAAACCGCGAAAAGGGTTTGCTCCTCTAGCTAGCTTTGCCGCTCTAGTTTTTTCTACTGTTGTTGTTCGGGTTGTTCTGTTGATTGAGAATCATTTTCTGCGTCAATTTTTTGGGTATTTCCTGCTTTTACCCAACCTTCTTGATCGCTATTTTCTAAGCGAATTTTTTGCCAAGTTTTATCACTATTTTCTTCTAAAACTATGACTTTTTGATTATGAGCTACTCCACCAATGCTTTCTGCTTCTGGTGTAGGTTCCTTCCGTAAAGTTAAGCCTTGTTGCCAGGTAACACGAGCTTCATAGGCTCCTGGTGGCAATGCTGCTGGTGATTCTTCTTTCTTTGATATTTCTGTGGTATTGGAAGTTGATGAAGTAGATTCTTCTAAAGAAGCTTCAGTTGAAGAATTAGGTGTAGTGTTTGATGCTTGATTTGGAGATTGCTGAACTTGTACTTTTGCTATAGGTTTATCATTGGCAAAGATTGGTTTGGGAGGGGTCATGGAAACTCGATTCATGAAATAAAGTGCCGTTGCAATTCCGCCACCAATTAAAATAGCGATCGCCAATAAAATCCCAAGCGTATATTTTAATATTTGAGTCAACATATTTACAATTTCAGCAGCAAAGTTAGGAGTTAGTAGATTCAGTGTGAATAAACGTATTTTTCGTGGTGACTGTTAGTGGATAGTGGTTAGTGGTTAGTGGTTAGTAGATAGTGGTTAAAAACCAACTACTGTACGGGCGAACGTAACAGCGCCCCTACTAACTACTAACTACTAACCAATGTACAGACGTGCCATGGCACGTCTCTACAACTACTAACTGACCTGATATTTATGTTTACTCACACCTAGTCAACTTACTAACTCGCTATTTTAGCTGGCGTTGTATGCGATCGCTTAAAGGACTGTGTTTAGAAGCTAAACGTGCTCTGCCAGCAGCAGCCCATTCTTGCAGTTGCTGAATTTGCTCAGTGGCAGTACGGGCCAGGGGTATAATTTGGCTGGCAGCTTCTAAAATGTCGTCGGTAGTAAAGTCGCGGTTTTGGCTAAAGCCGATGTGCATGGCTTCAATTAAAGTTTGTTCTATTTCCGCCCCAGAAAAATCGGGTGTTTCGTATGCTAACCTGTCGATGTCGTAACTTTTGATGTTATGGGCACGCAGGCGCGACAAATGCACGTTGAAAATTGCTTTTCGTTCTTCCTGGGTGGGTAAACCGACGAAGAAAATTTCATCAAATCGCCCCTTCCGCAGCATTTCTGGGGGTAAGGCTTGGATATCGTTGGCAGTAGCGACGACAAACACGGGTGAGTTTTTTTCGGATAGCCAGGTAATAAATGTACCAAACACGCGGCTAGTTGTTCCCGCATCTCCTTTGCTACCAAGTCCAGAAAAAGCCTTATCTATTTCGTCTATCCACAATACACAAGGAGCGAGGGCTTCGGCTACTTGAATCATTTGCCGCGTGCGGGATTCCGATTCACCCACCAACCCGGCAAACAATCGTCCTACATCTAGGCGGAGTAGGGGTAGATGCCAGTGGTGAGCGATCGCTTTTGCGGTTAATGATTTTCCAGTTCCTTGAATACCCACCAACAGCAAACCGCGCGGGTGAGGTAAACCATACTGTCGAGCTCGTTCAGTAAATGCGCCTCCCCGACGAAGCAACCAGTCTTTCAGGTTATCTAGTCCTCCGATATCAGAAATCTGCTCAGTGGCGGGGATAAAATCAAGAATCTGGGTTTGGCGGATAGTTTGGCGCTTTTCTTCCAATACCAGTTCCACATCTTCGCTTAGTAGTTCACCGTGGGTGGCGATCGCTCTTGCCAAAACTCGACGAATGCGATCCATACTTAACCCTTGACAAGAGCGCACCAAGTCATCTAAAAACTTACCCGAGGGAGAGTGCCCAGTAGCTAGCAACAAACGTTCTACTTCTGCTCGAATTTCTGTAGCAGAGGGTAAAGGAAACTCCACAACCGTCAAAACTTCTGTTAAATCGTCAGGAATAGCAACTCTAGGCGACAGCAGAACGATATTTTTTGGTTGGGACTTCAGAAGTCTGGCTAAATTGCGGAGTTTACGAGCAATTGCCACATCCTCTAAAAAGCGGTGATAGTCACGCAGCACAAACACCCCTGGTGCATTTGCGGGAATTTTTTCCAAAAATTCTAATGCTTGCAGGGGGTTACGCCGCCCAAATCCCTGATCGTTGGGGTTTCCCTGGTAGCCATCCACAAAATCCCAAGTATATACTGGGCGATTACCCTGATTAGTAGCTTCTTCCTTGATTAATGCTTCTACCCGTTCTTCTTCATAAGTGGGAATATAAATTAAAGGATAGCGGGCGCGCAGCAGGAGTTTGAATTCATCACGGAAGGTCATAAGTAGATGTTGATGAGTGTTTGTTATGTGGTCTTTTATTTGATTCTTGCGGCTACACCAACGAAGCCTGTCTACATCCAAAATAAGACAACATTTGTATTATCCTTCTTCAAAACTTCTGATGATTAGCGATCGCCTGAATAGGGATACATGCACCTCTTGTAAACTTTGTCAATCATTAAATCCTTTACGCAGCCCTTTCAACGCATAAATCTGCTCTTGGTGTCTTAGTGTCTTGGTGTTTCAAAAATTATTTTTTCACCACATAGACGCGCAGCGGTGAACCAGCGCGGTCTTGGGGGTTTCCCCCATGAGCGACTGGTGAACCCGGAGGGCTTCCCGCAGGGTAGGCACAAAGACACAAAGATTACTAAATAACTCTCAAAGCTGACTCTTGGGAATCTCTTCGCGAGATTCGATCACCAATTGCATGGTTTCAACTGCTAAATCGCGTAAATCTTTATTAAGAAAGACAATTCCATTTGAACCAAACCAGCGGTCAAAGACAGCGACATATCGTCGATCGCCTTCTACGAATCCTTGCATAAACTTGTAGAGAGTATAGTTTACCGAGTCGAGGAATTTAGAATTATTCTCGGGAACCATGCAGGCAATACCTTCTCTAGAATAAGGGCGATCGGGTACGACTTGAAAAGCATCTGGGTTTTTCGTTGTTCCCAACCATCCCTCTAAAAGGATACTATCTGATGCGAAAGCATCTATTTTTCCTTGTTGCAAAGCCGCGTATCCTTCTGCCCTATCCTTGAGATATACCAGTTGAGCTTTGGGTTGTACTCGCTTTAGTGCTAGTTCGTTAGTGGTTTGCCCAAGTACACCGATGCGCTTACCAATCAAAGATTGAGGAGAACCTAAATTACTCCCCTTCTTTACTAACAACTGGGTGCCAGTCGCACCATAGCTAACCGAGAAATCCACCTTTTTATCTCTTTCCCAAGTAAAGCTGCTAGCATCGCAAACAATATCGACTTGTTGGTTAAGAATTTTTGGGATTCGTTCCGCAGGCGTTAGTTGTACCAATTTTAATTGGACTTTTTTTCCTAGTTCTTTTTCTAACTGTTCTTTAATCAAATTCAGCATATCTACTGAATAGCCAACCAACTGCCCCTGACTGTTGGTATAAGCAAAAGGAATCGCATCTTTACTAGTACCTGCTGTTAGTACGCCTGTTCGGGCTACTTTTTCCATGACAGTTTCTGCTTTAGCAAGAACAGGTGTCAATGCTGCAAACAAAACACTCACAGTAGCGATCGCCAATTTTTGATACATATTTCAACCTTCCGAATACCATTTTCGGTCGGCTTATTTTACAAGGATGTCAAAAAGTAGTAAAGCTCACTTTTTTCTCTGTTTCAGACAGATTACGATTTTTTAGTTCATAACTCTTACCCTGAAAATTAAGTTTTGTAAGTCTAGCGAAAGAACTATAAAGAACCATATTTATCTTGAGATAGATATACAAATTTGAGAATCATATGTTACTTTATTCTATTAAGTAGAGTAAGTCAGCCTAATCTGGCGAATCGTAATTATTAACGCTGGAGCGGAGGAACCATATTTTGGGGCGTATCTCTTTTGAGAAGGGTATCTCTCAACCCTAGCCCGTCAGCTAACTTCGTAGGCTTTGAGAGGAGACTGAAGAGGCAGCATGTTTGTAATGTGAAAACCTCATCAGTGTCCTTGGCTGGTACTGCTCGGATTTTTGTACCTGAGCTTAACTGAATTGGGGTTGCAATGGCACAACTAAATTTGGCTGCGATCGTTGCAGTAGCTGGGCAGGTAGCCTGGAAAAAGACAAAACCTGTACTTGTCAGGGATGTTGTCTTACTGCCTATCCTTGGTTTCTTGGGAATTATCCTGTTGTGGTGGGTTGTTGCTCTTGTTAACCATGAATTAATGCCCACCCCACCGGAAGCGCTAGCTGCTAATCTGGACTACATTTTAAACCCGTTCTATCAAAGGGGGCCAGGTAACTTAGGGATTGGTTGGTTGTTGCTAGCAAGTTTGCGACGAGTGTTGCTTGGCTTTCTCATCGGTGCTGTAGTGGCTATTCCCGTCGGATTTTTGATTGGAATGTCAAAAGCTGCAATGCTAGCCCTCAATCCCATCATTCAGATTTTTAAACCGGTATCGCCACTAGCTTGGCTACCCATTGCTTTAGCCATCTTCAATTTGGCAGATCCTTCAGCTATTTTTGTTATCTTCATCACCTCCTTGTGGCCGACAATTATTAACACCGCCCTAGGAGTTTCTAGCGTTTCCAAAGATTATTTAGATGTGGCACGAGTGTTGGAAATGCCCCGCTGGCGACAGATTACAAAAATTATTTGGCCTGCAAGTTTGCCCTATATTTTTACAGGTTTGCGAATTAGTTTAGGGATTGCTTGGTTAGTAATTGTCGCCGTGGAAATGCTCACAGGTGGTATTGGTATCGGCTTTTTTGTCTGGGATGAATGGAGTCGTTTAAACTTGAGTTCGGTATTTTTAGCCGTACTGGTGATTGGCTTAACTGGTTTACTGCTTGATTTTGCTGTGGGCAAAGTTGAAGAATTAGTAACTCATCGTCCTAGAACTTCTAACTAACAAAATTTGGTCATACCGAGATGTTAAGTACAGCTTTGCGTGAAAGAGTAGCGATTTGAAACGCAGAGGCTCGCAAAGGAAAACGCAGAGGGGCGCAGAGTCTTGGTACAAAAATTTTGTGCTTGAACTGATCCAATGTTGTAATAAGACGCACTTTAGCTTTGCAACGAGTGCGCCTTTGTTTAAGAGGCTATTTGTGAACAATCGATAACCAAAGCCATGAGTGATACCGATCGCAATTATTGGACTCGACGAGACTTTATCAAGGGAATGGGAGTAACGGCAACAGGAATGGCGCTGTCTTCCTGTGCTATTACTGGGAATACTGGTGCTAAAGGATTAACTGAAGAAGCTTTGGCTGTTGAACCAGTAGTCAGATCCCAAGACTTGGAAAAACCGAATATCACTGTTGGTTATGTTCCCGTTAATGACTGTGCACCATTTGCGATCGCCTGGAAAAAAGGTTTTTTCCGCAAATACGGTTTGAACGTCAAACTTAACCGTGAAGCCAGCTGGGCAACTTCGCGCGACGGTCTTATTTTTGGTCGCCTTGATGCCTCACCTGTGGTATCTGGTGCAGTTACCAACGCCAGAATTGGCGCAGAAGGCGCGCGTCACGCCCCCTTGTGTGCGGCTATGACTATTCATCGCCACGGTAACGCCATGACAATGAACAAAGCCATGTGGGATTTTGGGCTGCGTCCCTGGTACGAGTACAAACAAAAGTATGGCGATCGCGCTTTGGAAGCCTTTGGTCGTGATTTTAGAAACTACTTTGCCAAGCAGCCACCAGAACGCAAAGTCTGGGCGGTGGTGCTGAGTTCTGCCATTTACGAATACTTTATCCGTTACTTATCTGCTGCTGCTGGTGTCGATCCTTTCAAGGAATTTCGCGTCATCATCATTCCTCCACCGCAGATGGTGACAAACGTCCGGATTGGGGCGATGCAAGCCTACATGGTGGCAGAACCTTGGAACACACGGGCAATTACTGGCAACGAAGGCATCGGTTTTACTTTTGCTCAAGGTAAAGAAGTCTGGCTAGGACACCCAGATCGACTACTGGGGGTGATGCAATCTTTCATCGACAACTACCCAAAAACCTATCGTTCCCTTGTGAAGGCGATGATTGAAGCTTGCCAATATTGCAGCAAACCTGAAAACCGTCAAGAAGTTGCCGAAATAATTACAGATCGCTCATTTACGGGTGCAAAACCCAAAAAGCCGGGTGCGCCAATCACCAAGTTTACAGGCCCGGCAATTCTCGGCAATTACAACTATGGTGGCTTTGATGGTAAAAACCGGACTGTAAAAGCTGCTGATACAACTGTTTTTTTCGACATTCCAGATAACATTTCCAAACAACCAAATCAACACTCTACATTCATGTGGAGATCTGGAAGCATTTGGTTGATGACACAAGCTGCGCGTTGGGGACAAATTAAGGAATTTCCTAAAAATGCGGAAAAATTAGCCGAACAAGGTTGGAGAACAGACCTTTATCGAGAAATTGCCGCAGAAATGGGTATTGAGTCCCCAAAGGATGATTACAAAGTCGAACCACCAGAAGTATTTATTGACAATAAAGGTTTTGACCCCAGCGATCCAATAGGGTATCTCAACAGTTTTGAAATTAGAGCCAACGCTCCCACTCGTTTTTACATGTCTTAATTAGCTGCGATCGCAACCAGCCGCGTAGCAATTTGTTACAACACTTTGCTTTTTGAAATAGTAACAAATACCTGAATGGTGATACCTACAAAATAAAAATTTTCGGTTGAGTTTCAGAGTTTTCTAAACATTCTTTTGACTCTTATCTACCGCAGATTGTTAAAAATTCTTCTAACCCTGAGCTTCTCATGACTAAATCTACCTTATCCTCCATGAATCCTAACGAGCGAACCTTCCGCAATACTCCTTTTTTGGAAATTGAGAATTTAGTCAAGGCTTATCCAAGCAACAATAACGGTGACAAATTTGTCGTTTTAGATGATGTGAATCTTACGGTGGGCGAAGATGAATATATTTCTGTAATTGGTCACTCTGGTTGTGGTAAATCTACGCTGTTGAAGATTGTAGCAGGCTTAGAAAAAGCAACTTCTGGCTCAGTACGACTTGATGGTAAAGAAATTCGCAAGCCAGGTGCAGAACGCATGATGGTATTTCAGCACTATTCGCTTTTACCTTGGTTAACAGTGAAGGAAAATATTCGCTTAGCTGTGGATGAAGTGTTAAAAAATGCCACTCGTGCAGAAAAAATTAGCATTGTTAACGAACACTTAGCAATGGTGAATTTAACAGCAGCAGCTGATAAATATCCTGATGAACTTTCGGGCGGTATGAAACAGCGGGTGGGTATTGCCAGAGCATTAGCAATTCGCCCAAAAATGTTATTGATGGATGAACCTTTTGGAGCGCTAGATGCATTAACTCGCGGTAAATTGCAGCGGCAAGTATTGGATATTTGGGAAAACCATCGACAAGCAGTTATGATGATTACCCATGATGTCGATGAAGCTCTTTATATGTCTGATCGCATTGTATTGATGACTAATGGCCCAGCTGCTAAAATTGGGGAGATATTAGAAGTGCCGTTTTCTCATCCACGCGATCGCGCCCAAATGCGAAACTCAAAAGAGTATTACGAACTCCGTAATTACGCTTTGAATTTTTTGGATAAATATTTTACTCAGGATGAGTAAATGGCTCTATCGTCTACAATCGTTTTGTAAGTGGGTAGCCTAATTCAAATCCAACAAATCTGATTTGGAGCGGAGGAACCAATATTTGGGGCTAATCTTGCGAAAACAGTGAAGAGTCAAGAGTGAAGAAATTCCTCAACTTTCCTCATTCTTTCTTCTGGAGAGAGACACCTTCCAGTCTTAGCCCGTCAGCTAACTTCGTCGGCAATGGAAGGAACCCCGAAAACTTTGGCTGTAATAGCAGTTTGTATAGGGGTTTCTTTTACCAATCTGAATCATTAGTCATTAGTCATTGCCCAACAATTGTGTACAGATGACCCTTACGGGTACTCTACCTTGAGCCGCGCTGCGCGCGTCTACGCCGTCGCACCCTGCACCGAAGCCGCCCTGTGGGCGTCTACATGGGGGACTCGGGGCCCCCACGACCGACAGGGAGTGGGGATTGGGGGAGAACAGAACCCCCTATAAGTGCGCGCTGGCTCACAAATGACATAATGACAAATGACAAAATCTAAAATTGGTTAACCCGCTTCTTCTTCGTTGTTTATTTTCTGGGAGAGAAGTGAAAGCTGTGAACATTAAGCCAATGTTAGTGCGTTTGCAAAACGCAATGAGTAGAAATGACCTAATTGAGCAAATGGTATTGCTCTGGAACCCAATAACATCTTTTTGCGAGCAAGCTGAATCTGCTAAATCAATCAATTTGATTGTTGGCTATAACAGTTCTCCTAATAGTCACACAGCCTTGGATATCAGTTTATTGATAGCCCACCAAACACGTCTAGCTACAAAAGCAAACGTTACAGTTCAAGCCGTATACGTGTTAGAAGACTATCAAACTGGTGATTTTTTTGATGTATTGCCAAAAAAAGAAGTCGTTAGTAGTGGATTAACCGATCAGATTCCATTAGACATTTCTGCGAATTCTACATCACAAAGAAGCTGTACCCCCGTTTTAACTCCAACCAATAAGTTCGCAAAAGCTGAGCATATTTTATGGCAAGCACGTTGTTTGGCTGAGGAATGGCAGAGTTCTTTCAAAGCGCATCTGCGATTTGGTTGCATTGCTGACGAACTGAAAAAAGTTGTGATATCAGAAGCTGCTACTTTACTGTTATTAGGCTGCAACTCAGCTAAACATCCAATTGTCAAAAAACTTGGTTCTAATTTCCCTTGTGCTGTGCTGGGTATACCCACTTCTATTGATGGACAATGATATTAAGATAGCTGCTTTTCTTCAAAGTTAGTTTGTGCTATCTCCAAAACTCATTGTAAGCTTTTGAATTGTGCGAATAAGGTCTAAAATTTTTCGCTCATGGGTTTAAATTAGGGTGAATCACTAGTCATAATCATGCTACAAAAAAAGCTATCTAGTATAGATGGCTTTTTTAGTTTACTATCCGAATATATTCATCCTATTTGAGTTGTAAGGATATTCATTGTAGTTGTTGATGGTTAATAGTTGATAATTGATTTAAAGAACAAACATCAACAAAGATATAATGTTTCATAAATAATTTTTGATGAGTATAATTTTAATTTAATTTAGGTAAAATCTTATGGAAAACTGGCAAGCTATTCTGAGTATTTTCACATTTATCTGTGTCATTTTCTTAATCATGACAGAGTGGGTTCATCTAACAATTGCTGCTTTGTTAGGAGCCTTGTTATTGGTATTTACCAACGTCATGACTTTAGAAGATGCGATTGGCTACATAGGCAATAGTCATGGCACACTCGGTTTATTCTTTGGTGTCATGGTACTGGTGCGAGCATTTGAACCGACAAAGATATTTGAATATCTAGCTACTCAGATAGTTCTGTTAGCTAAAGGAGAAGGAAAACGTCTTTTACTAGGGATTGTGGCGATTACTACTCCCATTTGTGCAGTTTTACCCAATGCGACAACAGTAATGTTGTTAGCCCCTTTAATTCCACCAATAGCGGAAGAAGTAGGCATTAATTTTGTTCCATTATTAATTTTGATGGTATTCATTGCTAATAGTGCCGGATTATTAACAATAGTTGGCGACCCAGCAACGTTTATTGTTGGTGATGCCATCAATTTGAGCTTTACAGATTATCTATGGCGCTTAAGTTTAGGTGGAGCGATCGCAGTTCTTACCGTGATGGTAACTCTACCATTTTTATTCCGCAAAATTTGGAAGACAAAACTAGACGATTTAGAACATTTACCACATCCACAAATCAATCATCCAGGTGTTTTAACTGTGGGTGCATTTATAGTAGCTTTCGTGCTGCTGTTTTTTGTGATCGGAGAATCTCTACCAACTCCGATGTCACCAGCTGCTGTGGCTTTATTAGGAGCAGCTTTAGCAATGCTTCTATCACATCAGAGCAAAATTGACACTGTTCACAATATTTTGCGCGATGTAGATTGGAGTACACTAATATTTTTTATGAGTATATTCGTGTTAATTGGAGGTCTAGAAAAAACAGGTGTAATTAGCAGTGTCTCAGGCATATTGTCGGCAATTTTGGGAACAAATATTATTTTGGGTTCCCTGGTTCTACTATTTTTTGTAGGGTTATTGTCTAGCGTAGTTCCCAATATTCCCTTGGTAGTGGCGATGGTGCCTTTACTCAAACAGTATCTTGTCAACGTTGGCTTAGCACCAGCAGAAGTTCTCACACCAGACTTTCAAGGACAGTTTCCCCCAGAAGTCTTACCACTGTTTTACGCGATGATGTTTGGTGCTACTTTGGGAGGCAATGGCACCTTGGTAGGAGCATCATCTAACATCGTAGCGGCAGGAATTTCTGAGCAACACGGACGTCGCATTTCCTTCAAAACTTTTCTGCACTACGGCATACCAGTGATGCTGCTGCAACTATTGACTGCATCATTATATGTTTTGATCCGCTTTTTGCTTTAGGAAGGCAGTAATACAGCGGATCGGCTGGCAGAAGCAAGAAGCCAGGAAACAGAAGAAATATATTATTTTCCCCACTTCCTTGCTGTTTCTATGCAGTGGGGGATTATTTTTGTTCAGATTAAAAGCAAAAACATTAGGGGCTGTAAAACTAGCCCTTTCAAGGTGTAATGTATTTTTCTTGGTGTCTTAGTGTCTTTGTGGTGAAAAAATTGACTTTTGAACCACCAAGGCACTAAGACACAAAGGTGAAAAGTTCAAAATTCGGGAAATTTTTGGAGGATTTTTACTCACCTTGAAAGGGCTAGGGCTGTAAAACCCTGCTATAACTACAGTTCAACCAACGTTAATATATATTTCTATTTTTTCGGGATACTATTTATTGCTTGATGCTTGGATGTTACGCTAGAAAGTGATACTTTAATTTAAGATTTACGGCAATAGCAATATATCGCCGAAATGTGATAAAAAACTCTAAGTATAACAAATCTAAACCTGACAAAGGGCTGGAAATATGAGTTCGCTAGAAGGAGAAGATTTCAATCATAATTTTACAGACTCCATGCCAGGGAGTTTAGTTCAAAGCACAAATAAGCCCGCATTTAGTAATAATTTTAGCGAAATTAGTAGCTTAGAGAAAGTCAGAGATATTCTTTTCGGTGGCCAGATGCGGGAATTGGAAAAAAAATTTACCCGTATAGAAGAGCGGCTGGTGAAAGAATGTACTAATTTACGCGATGAGACTAAAAAACGTTTAGATTATCTGGAAAACTACATCAAAAATGAGGTGGAAGCTTTAACTGAGCAAATCAAAAGTGAACAATCAAAACGAGATGAAGCAGTCAAAGCACTGAGTGAAGATCAAAAAAATATAAACATTTCTTTAGAAAAAAAACTTACTCAGATTGATGAACAAACGTCTATAAAAGGGCGAGAGTTACGCGAACAGATTCTCAATCAATCTCAAAGCTTACAGGATGACATTCGCCAAAAATACGAAGAAATATTGGCGCTGTTGCAACGAGAAGCCCAAGAGTTACGTACAGAAAAAACCGATCGCTCCACTCTTGCTGCTATGTTCACAGAATTAGCAATACGACTTAACTCCAAACAATAAACCTCTTGCAAAAGTGAGTTTTTGAAAATGCAACCACAGATGAACACAAATTAACACAGATGTAGGTGATTGATGATTGGTAATTGGTAGTTTTATTTCCCATTACCCATTACCTATTACCTATTCCATCTGTGTGTATCTGTGTTCGATAATATTCTCTTAGCCGAATTTTACAATAAATTTATACAGAGAAATTGGGTAGGGCAGCACAATTAAAAATTAAATGTGAATTGCGGGGATTTGGGTAATGAGTGAATATTCTCGGAATGAATTAACGCAAAAACCCCCCGAAGTTTCTAATGGCACAAAGCATCAGCAGGACTTCTCTGCTAATAACAATCATATAGAAGCCAGTGATGAACTAAATGAACTTCGCAGTTTGCTTTTGGGTGTTGAATCTACTCAACTTAGCAAGCTATATGAGCGATTAGAAAACCCTCAAATTCAAGCAGAAGATGTCAGTCGTCTGCTTCCAGAAGCTGTGATTTTGCGGACAATCCAAGACAAGCAGCTAGCTGAAGCGATGGTTCCGACAGTTGAGCAAGCGATTCAATCTTCTGTTAAACAAGATTTAAATGTTCTTTCCGAGGCGTTTTTTCCTATTATCGGGCCAGCGACTCGTAAAGCGATCGCCACAGCTTTGGATGAAATGATTCAATCTTTGAATCAAACGCTGGAACATAGTGTGTCACCACAGAGTTTTAAGTGGAGACTAGAAGCGCGACAGACAGGTAAAACATTTGCCGAAGTTGTACTGCTGCGTACGCTGATTTACCGAGTGGAACAGATATTCTTGATCCACAAAAAAACCGGATTGTTGCTGCAACACATACTAGCACCACGAGTAGCTGCTCAAGATCCCGATTTGGTTTCAGCGATGTTGACGGCTATCCAAGATTTTGTCAAAGACTCTTTCAACACCGAAAGAGGTGAGGCGCTGCAAAGTTTGCAGTTTGGAGAACTGACTATTTGGATTGAAGAAGGGCCGCAAGCGGTATTAGCAGGTATTATTCGAGGGAATGCTCCCCAAGAATTAAGATTAGTTTTTCAAGAAGCTATAGAAAAAATCCATCTGAAACTGGGTAGAGAACTTAATGCTTTTACAGGTGAAACAGAGCCATTTATAGCTAGCAAACCCTATCTAGAAGCCTGTTTGCAAGCAAGGTACAATATTCCACCCAAGAAAAATTATGCTTATGCATGGAGTTTGTTGGGTGCGATCGCGATCGCTTTAGGTACATGGGGATTTTTTGCTATTAGAGGACAACTACGCTGGAGTGCATATCTAGACACGCTTAACTCTCAACCAGGAATAGTTGTTATTAAAACCGAACGGCGACACGGAAAACATTTCATTTCCGGAATGCGCGATCCGCTAGCTACAGATCCCAATCTGTTGATGAAAAAAGCAAAAATTAATCCCAAAACAGTTATCAGTCAGTGGGAGCCTTATTTATCATTTGAATCGCAAATAACTGCCAAAAGAGCAAAACAATTGCTGCAAGCTCCCAAAACAGTATCTTTTAAAGTTGATGAAAACCATATTCTTTACGCCAGTGGAACCGCACCGCATCAGTGGATTTTAGAAGCAAGAAAATTATGGCGTTTTATACCTGGTGTGACTCGATATGTTGATAAAGATGTAGTTGAATTAGAACAACAGCAATTGCAGTCCTACAAAAAACAAATTGAGCAAGAAATGCTCTTGTTTTCAGAAGGAACTACAGAATTATTACCAGGTGAAAGCAATAAGTTAGCAAATCTAGTTCCAGCGATCCAGAGAATTTCAACCCTTAGCACATCTTTGGGTAAAGATGTACGGATTGAAATCACAGGACATACAAATACAACTGGAACAGAACAAAGCAATATGATACTCAGCCAAGCCCGCGCCCAGAAAATTTTAGCTTATTTAAAATCCCAAGGCATCAAGACAAGCAATTTTACCACTGTAGGAGTGGGTTCAAATCAACCTGTACCAAGAGCATTAACAGAACAGGATAAACAAGTTAACCGCAGGGTATCTTTTCAGGTATTCTTGATTGATGCCCGTAACTGAAGGAATAACTGCTCATGCTGCAAAAAAAGATTTGCATGGTAGGTGCGTTTGCGACTGGTAAAACTAGTTTAGTGGGGAGGTTTGTTTATAGTATTTTTTCCGAAAAATATCAAACGACAGTTGGTGTCAAAATTGATAAAAAAACAATAAATATTCAAGGTAAAGATTTAAACCTTATCCTTTGGGATTTATATGGCGAAGACGAATTCCAGAAAGTGCGGATGTCCTACTTGCGTGGTTCTTCTGGTTATTTATTAGTAGTGGATGGAACCAGAAAAAACACTCTTGAAAAAGCTTTTAATTTACAAATTAAGGTAGAAGACACTATTGGTAAAGTACCCTTTATTCTTGTACTGAATAAATGGGATTTAACAGATGAATGGGAAATTGCTGATGTTGAAATAAACGAAGTGCTACAGAGGGGCTGGACTGTAATTAAAACTAGCGCTAAAACTGGTTTGGGTGTAGAAGAGATTTTCCAAACTCTTGCTCAAAAAATTTTGGAGGCATAGATGCCAAATTTTCCCAACTCCATCATAAACTATACGATGAATCTGATGGTAGAGACTCGCTCTCTTGCGTATCTTTTAGTGAACAAAGATGGCTGCCTATCGGCTTGGGGTGGTAAGCTAGCAGCATACGGAGTGCAGAACCTACAAAAAGATGAGAATGTAGGGCAGCAAGTTTTTTTTCTAGAAGGTCTTTTACCTCTGGATGACTTTCCCTTATTTCTACCTCGGATAAAAACCGAATACGGAATTTGTGCAGATGTGCATCTGTTCCCCTCAGAGGAGGGAGACTGGGTGTTACTTTTAGATGCAACTTTAGAAGAAATGCAGCTCTCACTTATTCAACAACAAACAAATAATTCTATCCTGATACAAGAAAAATTAGCGAGAATTTTAAATCCATAAATTTCAACCACTATTAATTGACTTCGACTTGTGAGAATCATGAGCGACTCTATCACAGCAGATCTTTTTGCTGCCTTAAATATTTTAGTATTAGAGCGACTAAACCTTGGTCGCTTTAAACTGACTGGAACTCCACCAGATTGGTTACAGCAGTTTTGTCATCGCCGAGTCAAATCTGGAATGGAGATACTCATACCTGAACAAGATTTTCCTTTTTTAGAAAATTTTTTGATTGATGCCGAAGAACTATGGAATAAAAATGACAAAAAACAACTAAAATCAGGTATATGGCATCAATTAGATTTATCTGGCAAAGAATATCATTTTGAAGCTACAGCAATTTGTGTTTCTAGTATAAATTTATTGTTAATTGAACTATTAAATGAAGAATATGAAGAAAAAAGAAACCTCATTCAAAAAGCTAGAGAAAATCAATTAAATTATCAATACATTGTTAAAGAAAATCAAAAAAAAGACATTTTGATTCATTGTATTATACACGATGTTGCCGGTCAACTAAGTGGGATAAATTGCTGCTTTTCACTTTTAGAATTTGAAAACTTAACACCACAAGGTAGAGAATATTTAGAAATCGGCAAAAAACAAACTATCCAGCAAGAAATGCTGATTCGGGAAATATTACATGCATTCTCTGCTGAGGTGAACTCTCTAGAATCTTTCACAAACAATGCAGATATAGCGCCAAATGCTTTAACTTCTGTACAGGAAGTAATCCAACTTTTATCTCCTACTTTTGCCCTCAACAAAATACAACTAAAGCTTGCTAACAATATTAATATGGCAGCAGACTGGAGAGTTGTTGGTGATAAATCACGTCTAGATAGAATAATTGCAAATCTAACAGAAAATGCCTTTCGCCACAGTCCATCCGACTCAACAGTTACAATTGGTTTACAACAAGATGGGGATTATATTCTCGTTACTGTAGATGATGAAGGTGTTGGTGTAGCGCCAGAACAAGCTAATAATTTATTTGAAAAGTTTTCTCAAGGTGGTAAATCGGGTAAAGCTGGACTTGGACTGTATTTTTGCCGGATTACAGTCGAACGTTGGGGTGGTAATATAGGCTATTTAAATCGTCCCCAAGGGGGTTCTCGATTTTGGTTCCGCCTGCCAAAACCGGAAGTGGGGAATAGGGAATAGGGAGTGGGAGAGTGGGCATTGGGCATAGTTAACAACCACTAACTACTAACCCTCCGGGTACTCTACCTTGAGCCGCCCTGGCGGGCGTCTACGCCAGTCGTACCCTGCACCGAAGCCCTACTCTGCGAGAAGCCGCCCTAACGGGCGTCTACGGGTACTCTACGAGAAGCCGAGTAAAGCGCGTCTACGCCAGTCCCCCAACCCTTACGGGAAGCCGCTGCGCGTCTACGTGACGGAGACCGCCTTCTGGGGGGCTGGTCTCACCGCGCTGCGCGCGTCTACATGGGGGGCTGCGGGGTCCCCGGAGACCCCCTTTGGAGCGCGCTGGCTCACCACTAACCACTAACAAACAACAACCAACCACCAACAACTAACTACTCCCTATCCCCTAACTTTTATTTAGTAGCCAATAAAGTGCAGCACGTCACGCAAAACGCTGTAACCAGCTAAATCCCAAAGCAAATAAGCAAGAAAACCAATCATTGCTAAACGACCGTTCCACAATTCAGCTTGAGGGTTGAAGCCAAAAATAAAGGCGTTGCGGTCAATGCCGTTGTAAGCTGGAGCAACTGGTGGTAAATCAGTAGAAGGACGAGTTTCTTTAGATTGCATAATTTTCCTCCAAAATTAAATTCAAGTATTTTTCTAGGGTTTAATCTTTAGTAACCAATGAAGTGCAGCACGTCGCGTAAAACGCTGTAACCAGCTAAATCCCAAAGCAAATAAGCAAGAAAACCAATCATTGCTAAACGCCCGTTCCAAAGTTCAGCTTGGGGAGTCCAGCCAAATAGAAAAGCATTGCGATCTTTGCCGTTGTATTCTGTAGCAATTGGTGGTAAATCGGTAGAAGGACGAGTTTCCATTTTGCCTCCAAAATCAATTCTGCTCAATACTTCTTTGTCTGCTGTTAGTTATTAGTTATTTAGTGATTCTTGAGTAGTTAATAACTAATAACTAATGATTAATTTCAAACTTTTTGTTACATAACTTTAATTTAGCTATCAATTACTACCCTGCCGTATTCCTATGGGTACAATATCCAGGCACTTCTAATGGACGATTCTCAAGGCTTTTTTTAGATGCCGGAATACACCTTTAGAGGGTGATAAAAAAAACTATTTCTAAACAAATGTTAATCTGAACGTTGTCCTAAGTAATTTTACTGAAAAACTCTCAAGAGTGTCAAGCTCGTGCATTAGTGAGAAAAACTTATATCCAATGCAGTATATGGGTATCACACCAGAGATGGATGCTATAAGTGCCCAAATTCCACGATTCTGAGCTAAAGAGTAGGTTATAAGGACTAGTACAAGAGTAAAAGCAGGTTAGCAACTTTTTATACTGACAATTAAAAATTATGAGGAAGGAAATAGAATGTTTCAGAGTACAGTAATAACGCTGGAACTTTACAAACCTTTATTCTGGATAGCACAGGTTACAGTAGACCCACCAGCAGGTATTTCACCAGCACAGGCATCAGTTGCTTTCTCCGGTCCACGCTTTTTTACTGCTTTAATCTCCGGTGTGATCCTGGCTTTTGCATTTCAATTGGTATTAACCAACCTCTCAGTTGCCGCAGGTATTTCTTATTTGGGGCGTCCATCTGATTCAGATCATGGGGAAGCCGGAACTTTAGGAGGGACGATTCGCAAAATCGGTACAGCAGTAGGAGTTTGGACTTTAGTCACGGTTACAATTGCCTTGGCGATCGCTAGTTTTTTGGCAGTAAAACTTAGCCTGGTGATTTTCAGCCCAGGACTGGGAGCAATTCTAGGCGCGGTGATTTGGGGTGCATACTTCTTGCTGCTAATGTGGGTAAGTTCCACCACAGTTGGTTCTTTAATTGGCAATGTTGTTAACACCGCAACCTCCAGCTTTCAGGCGCTCATGGGAACAGCCACTGCTGCGTTAGGTGCAAAGGC
The DNA here is from genome assembly GCF_000517105.1 of Fischerella sp. PCC 9605. Taxonomy (GTDB): domain Bacteria; phylum Cyanobacteriota; class Cyanobacteriia; order Cyanobacteriales; family Nostocaceae; genus PCC9605. The sequence goes on from NZ_KI912149.1 coordinate 510,256, forward strand.
TGTGAATCAGCAAGTGGTGTCAACGGCTGAAGCCGCAGCCGCAGCAGTACGTCGGGAATTGGCCGGTGCGATTGACCCCGGTGGCGTCCGGGAAAAAGTTGAGGATTACCTAGAAATGCTGCGTCCTCCAGAGCTAGATATATCGAGGATTCGCAGTGATTTTGAAAAATTGTTGAGCGATCCGCAACTCAGAGATATCGCCACTAGTGGCGATATTCGTAACATTGACCGTCAGAAGTTTGTCGATTTAGTCAGCAGCCGTACCGACCTCTCGAAGCGAGATGTTAACCGTATTGCGGACACTTTATATAGTGTTTGGCAGCAGACAGTAGGTCAAGTAGGTCAGGTTCGTCCCCAAGATCGGATGGGTGAGTTGGTAGATTATGTTAAATCGCTCAAGCCAGGACAGACGAATACAGACGAACTGAACCGCAAGCTAGATCTGCTGATTGCAGAAATGCGTTCTGCCAAAGAAGCCGATCAAAGGGCAACTCAAGAAACTGCTCCCGGCCCGATTCAGCGAACACTACAACAAGGAATAACCGCTCTGACTGGTATTGTGTTAGGGCGAACCGATCTGTCAGATTTAGATGTAGAAAAAATCTTGGGTGCTCTGACTACAGCTAAAGATAAAGTCGGCGAACAAGCAGATAAATTAGGACTACCTATACCAAAGCAACCTTACAGTCCCATCCACGCTGATGTAGAAAATTACCTGCTCAACACCTATGCTTGGCAACTGAGTTCGGAAAAAATAGCTCAGGAATTTCGTGATGTGATCTACGATCCCGCAGCCGATCCGGGAATAGTGCGGCGGGAGTTAGAACGACTTTCTCGGAGCGATTTTGTTAATATTTTGCAACAGCGGGGTCTTTTGACCCAAGCGGAAATTCAGCGCATTGCTGACAACTTGGAAACTGTTCGCCAAGAAGTTTTGGTGACAGTCACCGCTGAGGAAGAAAAAGAGATAACACAAGACTTGCAACGCCGAGTTGAGAGTTATCTGCTCGTGACTCCAAAGTCAGAATTGACCCCAGAAGGTATAGAGCGAGATTTCAAAGCGTTGTTGTCAGATTCCGACGCGGATTATGAGACTTTATCTCGACGCTTGTCAATGTTTGACCGTCAAGGGATGCGGGAGATATTACTTTCACGCAATGATATTCAGCCAGAGGAAGCAGACACTATTCTAGACGAGTTGGAAAAACAGCGCGATCGCGTCTTAGTAGAATCCAAAGGACTGGCAGAGCAAGCAAAATATCAAGCGGAATCGCTATGGCTGAATTTAGAGTCATATCTACGTAATACTGGCAAAGAAGAACTAAATCCCAACGCGATTAGAGCCGAGTTAAAAAGACTTCTGGAAGACCCGCAAGCTGGAATGGGGGCGATTCGGGCACGGTTGTCTCGTTTTGACCGTGATACTTTAGTGAAATTGCTGAGTCAGCGGCAAGACTTAAGCGAAGAGCAAGTAAATCAAATTATCAATACGGTTGAGGAATCGTGGCATAGCGTTCGCCACGCACCGCAAGCAGCATTAGATAAAGCCAAGGAACAGTACGATTCTGTCACAACCATAATTGCAGATTATCTGCGGAACACTGGCAAAGAAGAACTCAATCCCGAAGGCATTCAGCGAGATTTAAATCGACTGTTCCAAAACCCGAAAGAGGGAGTTGTAGCACTGCGGCAGCGGTTATCGCACGTAGATCGAGATACTTTGGTAAAATTAGTGAGTCAACGTCGAGACCTGAGTGAAGAACAAGTCAACCAGGTAATCGATTCTGTCCAAAACTCAATTCGCGATATCGTACGTGCGCCGCGTCGCCTCGCTACTCGGACACAGCAAAGAGTGCAAACTTTCCAAACTTATTTGGAAGAGTATTTGCGGCGGAGTGGCAAGGATGAACTTAACCCAGAAGGTATCAAACGCGATTTGTCTCTGTTGTTACACGATCCGCGCGTGGGAATGGAAAGTTTAGGCGATCGCCTTTCCCACTTTGACCGCTCTACCATCATCACCTTGCTAAAACTGCGGGAAGACCTGAGCGATCAAGAAGCGGAACGAATTGCAGATACAATCATATCGGTACGCGATAATTTTGTGGAACAAATCCGGAGTATCCAGCGACGTATCCAAGACACAATTGACGCAATTTTTGCCCGCATTCGCAATTACCTCAACTCCTTAGAGCGTCCGGAACTGAACTATGATGGTATTAAACGGGATGTACGCAAATTGTTTGAAGATCCGCAAGCTGGGTTTGAAGCATTGCGCGATCGCCTATCTGCTTTCAATCGCGATACTTTAGTTGCCATCTTAAGTTCTCGCGAGGATATCTCCCAGGAAGATGCTAACCGCATCATCGACCAAATTGAACGAGCGCGTAACAGCGTTTTACACCGGGCTGAACGCATCCAACAAGAAGCACAGCGACGCTTGGAAGAAGTGAAGCACCAAGCCCAACGTCAAGCCGAAGAAACCCGCAAAGCAGCAGCATCAGCAGCTTGGTGGTTGTTTGCCACAGCGATCGTCTCTGGGATATTTTCGGCAGTAGCAGGAGCGATCGCAGCTGTTGTTGTATTGTAGGTTAATTCAGTTGTGAAAAGTTGTCTCCGCTAAGATAGTTTTGGCCTCTCGTAATGAGAGGCTTTTTTTGCTTGTTGTTTGTTGGTTGTTGGTGGTTGGTGAGCCAGCGCGGTCTTGGGGGTTCCCCCCATGAGCGACTGGCGAACCCGGAGGGTTGTTTCAATGAAGCGTAACTCTCCTGGTGTTTCCTGAGATTGGTAAGGGCGATGATGCAAACTAGCCAGAAAATATCCTTTCCTAACATGGGCTGCGGAACTTGGGCATGGGGCAACCGATTGCTCTGGGGATACGATGAAAGCATGGATGAGCAGTTGCAAGCCGTGTTTGACCTTTGTGTAAGCAACGGTGTGACTTTATTTGATACGGGTGATTCCTATGGAACAGGGAGATTAAACGGAAGAAGCGAACTACTGTTAGGACGATTTACCAGGGAATATCAAGGATCGGGTAAAGAAAATATTTGTATTGCTACTAAACTTGCTGCTTATCCTTGGAGATTAACACGCCAATCAATGATGCGGGCTTGTAGTTCGTCTGCTAAGCGCTTAGGAAAAAATGTAGATTTAGTACAAATGCACTGGTCTACAGCCAATTATGCTCCTTGGCAAGAAGGGGCGCTTTTAGATGGTCTAGCGGATCTTTACGAGCAAGGATTAGTTAAGGGAGTGGGCTTATCCAATTACGGGCCCAAGCGGCTGAAATGGGTGTATAAAAAGTTTAGCGATCGCGGTGTTCCCATTGCTACCCTACAAGTTCAATACTCTCTATTGTCTACCTATCCTGTCACCGAATTAGGTCTCAAAGATATTTGTGACGAACTGGGGATCAAACTGATTGCTTACAGTCCTTTGGCGTTAGGACTGTTGACAGGAAAATACTCCGAAAAAGGCCCTTTTCCAAAAGGTATTCGAGGTCTATTATTTAGGCAGCTATTACCAGGGATCAGCCCGCTTTTGGCTTGTTTGCGAGAGGTAGCCCAATCCAGAAACAAAACCATGTCACAGGTAGCAATCAACTGGTGCATATGTAAAGGAACTATTCCCATCCCTGGAGCAAAAACTCTAGAACAGGCGAGGGAGAATATAGGTGCTTTAGGTTGGCAATTGGATTCTAGTGAGATTGCAGAATTAGATCGAGCGGCTGCGAGTGTAGATAAAAAAATGGTACAAAATATTTTTCAAACTAAGTAAACTCTCTCATCTTCGCAGTATACGAAATAAATGGGCGATCGCACTTTAGTACCTCATGGCGAAAATAGGTATACCAATGGCACAGGCATTATTACTGCTTAATTCCCTTAAACCGTTCTTTTGCTGCCTTAAACGCATCTTGCATCACAGATTGAATTTGCTTGGGATCGGGTTTCTTTCCTCCCATTAAATCACCGAAGTAAACGCAGGCACCTTCACCCAGTGACCAAGTATAGGCAGCTGCCCAGGAAGCAGCAATGACACTGCCAAAGCCTGGTATAAATTTGATTAACTCCCGTCCAACTGCTCGTGCCAAAAAGCCACTAGCGATCGCACTTACCACACCTGCTGCTTGCGATGAGGTCAGTGTCTGTCCGTATAATTTTCCTAGCAGACCGACCATTGATACTTGTAAAGCTGTCAGTACAGGCATTGTAGCGAATGGCAGTGGCACTGCTGCGAGTGCAGCTGCTATGACGGCAAACGCCAAAATATAACGGCGTCCGACATCTCGGTAAAGATTACCAATTTTCTCGCCAGCTTCATCATCCAATAACTGATGGATTGTCCGGGCTTCCGCTTCGGGAAGTAAATCTGCCAGAGTATCCCTTAGCGCTTCCAAACCATAGAATACTGGTGTGTAGCCGTCTTCTTCTAGGGTAAAGTCGATGAGCACAGAGCGATCGCACAGTCCTGCAAAACTTTTCTCAAGAGCAGCGAATGCACGCTTGACCTCTTCATAATCTGGTGGATAGGCAGGGTGATCGATTGTACCAGGAGGATAAACTTCATGCAAGCAAGTCACCGCCAGCAAACAGGGAATTTCTGGATACTGCTGACGCAGCTGCTGAGCAATTTGTCGCAGTGCATCAGTCGCAAAATCATTAATTTTTACGGTCAAAATCAGGACTCTAGCACCGCGAGTTTCCTGTTGCAAGTCTCCAACCAGTTCTTGAATGATTGCTTGAGTATCCTGGTTAACGTCTCCTAGTCCGACCGTATCCGTAAAAATGAGCAACGGCAGATCGCTGGAAGGATAAGTATAGCGCTCTGTGTGTTGGGTGTGCGGACGATACCCCTGACCCACAATCTCCGCAGAAACTCCCGTCAGCCCCCGCACAATCGAACTTTTTCCGGCTTGGGGTTTACCAATCATTAGGGCTTCTGTGGTTGGCAATTTTGCCCGAACTTGCTCTAATATCTCTGCAACTTCAGCCTCGCTGACGCTAAACCACTTCACAACCGTTTTTGCTACTTGATCTACGGGTAGAAGTTGCATCAAGCTTGCTGTTGTCTTGTTCCAGGTATCAGCAATACGGTTTGTCCAGGAATTATCAACCGATTCATTTGTCATGTTGTCAGGGGGCAGCGCCGCGGGTGGGTTCCCCGACTTGTGGCTACTGCCATTCGGTTCACTGAACTGCTGAGAATCTGCTGACGGTAAGTCAGCATCACGTTGATCGGTCATTCCCCTCAAAACACCGAATAGGTTCTAACTCCATCCTATCTATCATTACTGGGCTTTGGGTTAACTATTGTAAGTTGACAAAGCTATCTATAAAAAGGATTGGGGATTGGGTAAAGGTTAAAGGGAAAAGGGTAAAGGAATTTATTAACCTTTTACCTTTCACGCCAGTCGCTACAACGGGGGGAACCCCGCAACGCGCTGGCTCCCCTTTTCCCCTTTCCCTCTTGTTTTTCCGATGCCCAATGCCCCAGTCCCCAGTAAAACGATCGTGGCGACCAGTTGAAATACTGATTATTTGGTTAATGCAATCGTATTTGTTAACTACCAAGATGCAGAGAAGACAAAAGAGCGATCGCACCTTCCCATTTATCATCCTCTAGATAGATGTGAACTGTTGAGACAACAGATAATGCTTAACCAAGGCAAACTTTGAAATCCTAATTCTTTCGTAAAGGTGATGGCATTCATCCATCATCTGTACTTGTGCCAAATTGATTTGGCGTCTCCTGTTGCATTTTAGGTTTTAGCCTAGCTTTCACAGGAGTAGGAAAGAAAACACTAGGCGTAGTTGATCGCTTAAAAGCGAATAAAAAACTACTCCAAGTCTTGACTAGGCTTGCCTGAAAATTTCACAATGAGGTTGAGCCGAGTTTTTTAAGTGGGTGTGATTCGCTCTGGAGAAACCTATTTTTTGGAAATATTCCAGCGTCTCGTCAATTGAGTCGTTGCGTTGTTCAAAACAATACGAGGAATATTTAAAGCATTCTATGAGGATAAATATGATCTGGGAACAAACAAATTTAGAAACTGACCAAAGGATATTTTATGCCTTCGGTTAGCTTCGCTGCTCAAATCTTGGGAGTGACTTCATGCATAAGATCCCAAAGAATATAAATATTTTGCGTTCAATAAATTTGTTCCATACAACCAGATTTTCACCATGAATAAAAAATGGGCAGTCAAGCGAATCACTGTAAACCTGGCATTAAATGAAGCCAACAAGCTTGAAAAATATTGCAATCAGACAGGGAGAGCAGCAACGGATGTGATTCGAGAACTTATTCGAGGATTGCCCATGAATAAGAGTGAATAGCATTAGGGCTTGGTTTTTCTTTTACACCAAATAGGCAATTTTTTCTCTACCGCATTTTGGAGTAAGGACATTACCATTGTCTCCGCAAACTGGCTCGCTCGTGCGTTTTACCATTCACACTTAACCAATCTTTTTGCCACTCAATGAAGTTACACACTGGTTGATAGAATAATTGATACTATCCCGCTAGATTTTGGCTACGCGTGATTAAGTGAAATTCCCTATTAATAGTGCTCTTGGACAGCTTTCACAAAAAAGTACTCCGCATCGAGGTTGTAGCTTGTAATTGAGCTACAACCCTGATAAATTCTTGTGCTTAAGGGTTAGTGTAAAAGGTTAAGGCATGGGGAAGTTTTGAATGAGTTCCCGAATCACATCTGTTGCTACTTTCCCTGTTTGGCTGCAATATTTTTCAAGTTGATCGGCTTCATCTGGTGTCAAGTCTAGGGTAACTCGCTTGAATGATGATTTTCTAGAAGGGGTTGCAATATTGAGATATCTATGCGATGCAGCCTCATTCATCTTTGTTTGTAATTGTTTCTAATTGTATCAAGTTCACTTATATTGCCAATCCACAAGCATTTTGACCAGGGAAAATCTTGATTTTGAGATTTAAGTTAAACTTAATAATGAATGTCAAACTCCCTTGTTTGCTGTGAAAGTGTGAATTATTGCTGAAAAATGGCTCATGGACAACTTGCTGTTTAGTTCATCTTTACCTTTGGTAGTTGAACTTGTTTGCAGGTGCAGGTTGAATAGGTTGCAATTAACATGTTATCTGCATACGGTCAAGACTGTTGAGTGATGAGTGATATGACTGACAGTGAGGTAATATTGAACGAGCAATTGCTTAAACAAAATTTACATTTACCTCTAAAGTCTCCTTTAACTTCCTGATGTTCTCTCAAAAAGTTTCAAGAAGTTTCAGAAAAATTGACTTTCAAGCAAAAAGAAACTTCATCACTTTATTTACTCTGGCGATCGCAGTTACCTGAGCAAAAGCTAATCATCTAATTGGATCTTTGTTGATGCTATTCCCTATTTTGACAATAGCGATGGCGTAAATGCCCGCTTGTGCGCCTTCCACTCTTTATAAAGTAGATTGCTTAAGAAATACATCCCAATTCATGAGATATTGGCTTTTTTAAATCAATTTCGGCAATACTGTCAAGCCTCCCAAGAGATATAAGTATCAAGCAGCTTGATCAAATGATGTCTTTATTGTGATAATATTCTCTCATTGTAGAAAATCTAGCGTTGTTAAATTTGTACATCTAGTTTGCCTCCTATAGAGGCTAAGTAGAAGGATATGAAAGTTAACACGGCTAGACAGTTCAGTTCACTCGAAAATTCATCTGATAGCAAGCCATTCACCTCTATATTGTCAATTTTGATAGTAGAGGCGGTGGTTAAGATGCTGGAAGAGATGGGAGTGCAAAACTACCATGCAAAATGACTCTTTAATTGATTCTGAATCGGCGTGTATTGAGCCTGGCGAAGTCTCAGCAGAGACTGCCAATCGTACTTGGATGCATCAACCCAATCCTCTAGAAAGCGACGATTCCTTCGTCCAAAAGATGATTGATGCAGACAGCGTGGCTAAAATCCAAAAGGTTTTAGATCGGGCAATAGTATCTGCTAGGTACGCAGTGAAGTCGGATCGCAGACCACCAGCCCTAACGCCTACACGTTGGGTATGGCGGCTTGCAGGTTTTTACCATCTGTGCCACTCCACTCCGCAACTTATGGAGGAAGCCTCCCAGCGCTTCGCTTCAGCAGGTCGCAAGAGTTTGGCAGAGTGGGCTACACAGAAAGGCAGAGAGGAAACCGGGCACGACCGACTCGCCCTGCTAGATATTCAGTCGATGGGATATAAAGCCGAAGCTGTTGTGGAAGCGCTGGTTCCTCCTGCTGCCAAGGCTTTGGTGGATTACTTCAGCCAAAGCGCGCACGACTCAGATCCTATCAATTGCGTAGGCTATTCCTATACGGCGGAACGCCTAGGGATATGCATAGGAGAGGGGTATATCCAGAGTGTGGAGGCGTTGCTACCACCACATATCAAAGCCACCCGCTGCCTGCGCGTGCACAGTGCTATCAGCAGCACCGAGGTAGGGCATGTAAAGGAGACGGTTGCAATGATTGCAGGGCTTACTCCTGAGGAGCGTGTCCGCGTAGCAAAAGCTTGTTATCAAGCCGCATTGTTGCGCTTCAGCCCACCCAAGGAAGCTTATATATCCGATCGGGAGATTCAGAATGTTTTGAAACCACTAGAGCTTGTAAACAACTAGGAGTGAAAACTGGTTATCAATTGCTCACGTAGCAATCCAACAGCCAGGATAACTCGTTTAAGACACTTTCAACAGTACAAATCAACGCATCTACAGGGAAAAGACAATGAAAACTACAACAGCTACAGCGATCGAGCAGCAAGCTACAGCGATCGAGCAACAGTCTTTGAGTACTTATGATTCTACTAGCAGCCGCAGCGAGAGCAGCTTAGAGACCTTGGATGACACGCAGTTTGAGTTGGAAACAATTATGTTCGAGGAATTCGCACAAGGATTGCCAAGCGACATTCCTATGGCTGATTTTTAGTTTCCGCACAAATCAACGCATCTACTAAGGAGAAGACAATGAAAACTACAACAGCTACAGCGATCGAGCAGCAAGCTACAGCGATCGAGCAACAGTCTTTGAGTACTTATGATTCTACTAGCAGCCGCAGTGAGAGCAGCTTAGAGACCTTGGATGACACGCAGTTTGAGTTGGAAACAATCATGTTTGAGGAATTCGCACAAGGATTGCCAAGCGACATTCCTATGGCTGATTTTTAGTTTCCGCACAAATCAACGCATCTACTAAGGAGAAGATAATGAAAACTACAACAGCTACAGCGATCGAGCAGCAAGCTACAGCGATCGAGCAACAGTCTTTGAGTACTTATGATTCTACTAGCAGCCGCAGTGAGAGCAGCTTAGAGACCTTGGATGACACGCAGTTTGAGTTGGAAACAATCATGTTTGAGGAATTCGCACAAGGATTGCCAAGCGATATTCCTATGGCTGATTTTTAGTTTGCGCCTATCTGTACAGTTTATATAGATAGAGCTTGAGTTAATAGTTGATATCCCAGACTGTCTAGCCCCTGTCAAGTAAGGGTCAACAGAAGCTCCGAAGCTGGTTAGACCTAACTACCGTAACAACTGGACAGTCAGGGATTGACACTTATCAAGCAGAGGAAATCTCCACTAGTTTGATATAACTAGATAACTGCTTGCAGAGGCTGTTTTTCATAAGCAATTGCCCCCAACGTTTTCAGCGTAGCAATCGTTGCAGCAGTCAAACCTGTAACCCCCCTGATATTCATTCCCTCATAGAATTTCTTAGCTTTCAAAGTTTTTAAGCACTGATTCGCACTAATATCCCAAAGTCGAATTGTATCATCAGCGCTGCTGCTAGCCAGAGTTTGATTATCTGGACTAAAGGCAACTGACCACACCCAAGCCGAATGCCCACGTAAAGTTCTTTTGCATGCACCTGTATCTACATCCCATAACTTAACTGTGTAATCAGGACTGCTACTAGCTAGGGTCTGACCGTCACGACTAAAGACAACTGCTTTGACGATACCATTTGTACAAACCTCGAAAGTTTTGAGACAAGCACCGGTGCTGACGCTCCACAATCGGATTGTTCCGTCATAACTAGCACTTGCCAGCAGTTCACCATCTGGACTAAAAGCAATTGACCAAACCCAATTTGTATGTCCCTCTAACGTTCCTTGACACTCACCAGTGCTGACATCCCACAACTTGACTGTCTGATCCCATGCACCACTCGCCAGCATCCTGCCTTGGGGACAAAAGGCAACTGATTGGATTGCAGCACGATGTCCCTGAAAAGTTTGCAAGGCTTGACCTGTGTTGACATCCCACAACCTCACCGTTTGATCTTCACTACCACTTGCCAGTTTTTGCCCATCTGGACTGAAAGCAATTGACTGGATGGCAGCACGATGTCCCTGGAAAATTTGCAAGGCTTGACCTGTGTTGACATCCCACAACCTCACTGTGCGATCGTCACTACCACTTGCCAGTTTTTGCCCATCTGGACTAAAGGCAACCGATCGAACCACAGCACGATGTCCTTGGAAACTTTGCAAGGTTTGACCCGTATTAACATCCCACAATCTCACCGTGCGATCGTGACTGCCACTTGCCAACGTCTGACCATCCGGACTGTAAGCAACTGACCAGACCTGGCTGGTATATCCACTGAGAGTTTTAAGACATTGAGCAGTGCTAACGTTCCATAGCCTCACTGTCTGGTCGTCACTGCCACTAGCGAGAAGATCCGCTTGCGGATTAAAGACGACAGAAAATACCCAACCGGAATGTCCCTGAAGAGTTTTAAGACATTGACCAGTGCTAACGCTCCATAGCCTCACTGTCTGATCGAGACTAGCACTAGCGATGAGATCGCCTTGAGGACAAATGTCAACTGACCAAACCGCCGCACGATGCCCCTGTAAAGTTTTGATGCATTCACCAGTGGCAACATCCCACAACTTCACTGTCTGATCATCACTGCAACTCACTAGTGTCCGATCATTAGAATTGATAGTGATTGACCGTATCCCATCATCATGCCCCTGTAGAATTTTGATGCATTCACCAGTATCAACATCCCACAACCTAATTGTGTTGTCATCGCTGCCACTTGCTAGCGTCCGTCCATCTCGACTAAAGGCAACTGATATTACCCAACTTGTGTGTCCCTGGAAAGTTTTTAAGCATTTTCCAGTTTGAATACTCCATAACTTCATTGTGTGGTCATTACTGCCACTTACTAATGTTTTACCATCGGGACTAAAGGCTACCGACCAAACCTCATTATCATGTTCTCGAAAGGTTTGCAGGCATTGACCTGTACCAACATCCCACAGTTTCACCGTACAGTCACTACTTCCGCTAGCAAGGATACTACCATCTGGACTAAAGGCTAGTGACGGAACCCAGTTACTATGTCCCTTACAGGTCAAAAGTTGTTTCCAATCCGTAACTTGTCGCAAGCGAATCTCACCATTGGTATCCCCCGTAGCCAAAAGTTTACCATCAGGGCTAAAAGCTACCGAGGAAATACCGCCGAAGGTTTCAGCAAAAACAGACTTAGCTAGATTAGCGTTTTGGAAATTGACATCGTGCAATTTCACATTCCGCAAGTCTGCTTGCCAAACAGTGAGATGAGAAAAATCATAGCCACTTAAATCTGTCTCTAGCTGACAAAGCAAATTAAGAATATTTCCACCCGTGTACCCTGGTTCTTGCGGGGATTCTTCTCGCAGCCTTGCTAAAATTTTGGTTAATTGGTTTTCAATGCCTCTTTTGCTTCTAAAAACAGTAAGTAGTCCATTTCTAACTGGTTTGAGGATGAGGCGAATTTGAGCCTCCTTTATGTAGTCTTTCGCTGTTGCCTTCATCAGAGCGTGGCATCTAAAAAGCTCGATATTCTCAGATGCAATCTCTTCACAGACTCGTTCTATCAATACCTGAGTCACATATTCCATGACTACAGGTTGTTGGGTGAAAGTAGCTGCGCTTTTCTCAACGAGCGATCGCCTCACTAGAGATTCCAAAGCCTCCACTAATTTTTGTGGTGGTATTGGTGATATAATGTCTTCCCGTAATGCTGATAGCGAAATTGGCTCACGATTGATCGCAAGCCAATACATTATTTCGGCTTCTAAATCTGATAAGCGCTCAAACTGCTGATCTAAGAGATCGCGAATGTCTCCAAAAACTGCTGGATTTTGTTGCAAAAATTCAGTCACGTTACCATCAAAGACATCTTCTATGGTTGTAGCAACTATTTTCAAAGCTAATGGATTACCCGCATAGAGTGTAATAATTGCTTCCCATTCTGCCTCTGTAGCAGATAGTCCTTTGACTTTAAAAATTTCCTGTCCTTCAGCTACCTTCAATCCACCTAATTGTAGGGAGCGAACAGGTAACGTTTGTCCTTTGAGTAATGCTATTTCTTTCGGTTTTTCTCTACTAGTCAGCAATAAGCAGCTTTGGTGAGTTGCTTCTCCTAGTTGTCTGAAAAGCTCACCATACCCCTCATAGCCTTCTCGATATTGTCCAGCTCGATTGCCACTGCGGAGAACTGACTCTACATTATCAAGTATCACCAGACAGCGGTAATTGCGTAGATAATGGAGTAGTCGCGCTATTCTATCACTTAAATTATCTGATAAATTTGTTTCTGTTTCCTGATCGTCGGATAAAACTTGGATCAGGTTAGCGAGAACAGCATTAGCTGGTGGTGCTTCTCGTAGCGATCGCCAAACCACATACTCAAAATCTTCCTGAATCTGTTGAGCAAGCTTTATAGACAAAGACGTTTTACCAATACCACCCATTCCTAATAGTGCCACCAATCGGCAGTGCTCATCGAGAATCCATTGCTCTAATGTGGTAATTTCTTCTTTACGTCCGTAAAAAACTGATGTACAAGTAGAATTACCCCAATATATGCGGCTATTTGAGCTTAAATAGTCATTATTATCTATTTTTAAACCAAAAACTGAAAATAGCTTTTCCAGAGTTTTTTTATCTACTCCTCCTTCGCGATTCAGTACTTTCGAGATTGTACTGGGGTATAATCCAGATAGTGTACTCATTTCTTCAAGAGTATAGCTATTGCCAAATTTTTGCTCTGTTTCTGCTCTACGCTTTGCCTCCTGAAGTTTTTGTAAACCCCTAGTAGTCAGTGCCACACCACGCTTACGTCTCCAATTCTGTACAACCATATATAAAAGATGCAGTTAATAACTGAATATAGATTTTGTTAACTTTTCAACCGAATAAAGACTTTACCTTTACTAGTTTATTTATATAAGCACAAAATATGCGCTTCTTGAAATTAGCACATGCATTTTAGGAATTGGCTTTATATTTTTTAATTCTGCTCCCTCTAATGCTTTAATTGCAGCTTAATTTTTCTTTTTATTCTTGTTTTTAGTAGCGGCAGATGTAGTTCTCTCATCTCGACAAAAAAATCTCTGGAAGGATTGTTCGCTATACTGCTCCCCCTATCGGTTAGCCAGGTGCGATCGCAAATCATCCTATAAACACCACAAGCAATATACCTCTTGCCAAAGTGACTTTTGCCAGAGTTGGTAAAGGGAAAAAGTTAGAGGTTAAAGGGTTTTTATAGCTATTTTCAATTCAGTGAAATACAAACCTCACAAGAACTGCCCCTCTCCCAACTTGGGAGAGGGGAAGGGGAAAGGGCACGAGAAGTTGGGGGGATCTTCGAGATAAGCCTTCTTTTGACCATTAACTTTGGTTATATTTACAAATGTAGTCACCGCGTAGTAGGTGGTTCTGCCTTGTGTCGTAAAGCTTTATGGCAGTGGGTATTTAGCCGCATCGAACCAAAGCGTCAACGTCCCAATTCGGAAATTGGAAAAAGTTTAGGTGAATACCTCGATGCCGAGAAAGCAGCAGGTAAACCAGTGCAATTAGTGCGATCGCGTGTATCAGCCAAAGCAGCCAAGTTACTGTTCAAAGAGCTAGTACGGATGGATGACGAGTAAATTTGCTAGAGTGAACACACCTGGATATTTCAGTCTAATCTCCGAAAAAGCCAGCACCAAGAGGCTATCCATGCTAACAAACACGCTACTTCTGTCTAAACAACTCCCAACACTGCAATACACCTCTACTACAGAACGATTCGATGAAACCTGGGAAGCTCCCTTGGCAACCCTCCTAGGACTTGGACGCGCCGCTGGTGCTGATTTCATCGAATTTTTCTTAGAGCGTGTCAACTACATCAGTTGCCTTGCAGAAGAAGATGCAATCACCAGCATCACACCCCGTCTTTCCACTGGTGCAGGAGTGAGAGTATTTAAAGGACATGGCGACTGCTACGTCAGCACTAATGACCTTTCTTTTTCAGGTTTGAAAGCCGCCTTAGAAAAAGGACTTTCTATCTTGGGCTTGCAGCTACCTGCTCCCAACGCCTTCATCCCAGAAATCAACCTGGAACTACTGAGAGACTACGCTACCAAAAGAGGTAAAGATGGTTGGTTATCTCTGTGTAGTTCCATTCGGGAAATGGGAGAAATCCTTCTTGATGGTACTGCCCAACTCCAACAAAAAGCCACACATATCCAATCCCGCCGCGCTACCTATTTCCGGGATTGGCAAGAAGTCCTAGTAGCAGCCAGTGATGGCACTTTTGCTCGTGATATTCGCCTCACCCAATCTGTAGGATTTAGCCTCCTGTGTGCTGACGGCGCTCATCGTGCTTCCATCGGTGAACGTGCCGGCAACACCAGCGATCCCAACTTCTTGAAAACCTGGGATTATCAAGAATCAGCCGAGCATATCTCCGAAACCGCAGGTAAAATGCTTTACGCTGATTACGTAGAATCAGGTACTTATCCCATCATCATGGCTAATCACTTTGGTGGGGTGATCTTCCATGAAGCTTGCGGACATCTATTAGAAACAACGCAAATTGAACGCAAAACCTCTCCCTTTGCCGATAAAAAAGGCGAAAAAATTGCCCACGAAAGCCTAACAGCTTGGGATGAAGGGCGTACCGAACAAGCCTTTGGCACAATTGACATGGACGATGAAGGTATGCCAGCCCAAAGAACGCTATTGATTGAAAAAGGCGTTCTCAAAAACTTCTTGGCAGATAGATCTGGTTCTTGGCGTACCGGACACCCCAGAACCGGTAGCGGACGCCGTCAGAATTTTACCTTTGCTGCTGCTAGCCGGATGCGTAATACTTACATTGCTCCTGGAGAATACACAACAGAAGATTTATTTGCCTCTGTTGACAAAGGCATTTACTGTAAAAAAATGGGTGGTGGTAGCGTTGGCGCTACAGGTCAATTTAACTTTGGTGTAGACGAAGCTTACCTAATTGAAAATGGCAAAATTACCAAGCCACTCAAGGGAGCTATCTTGATTGGTGAAGCTAAGGAAATTATGAATAAAATTTCCATGTGTTCCCAAGATTTGTCTTTAGCCCCAGGTTTTTGTGGCTCGATTAGTGGCAGTATTTACACCACAGTAGGACAGCCTCACATCAAGGTTGATTCGATTACCGTTGGTGGACGCTAAGAATTTTTGGTGTCTTGGTGTCTTGGTGGTTAATAAAATACCAGATAAACCACAAAGACACAAAGACACAAAGAAGAAAATAGAGTTTCTGCGCTGCAAAATTTCAATTGCAAAGTTGAGTATGGCAAATATTAACGAGATTGCAACTTATGCCAAGGAAAGTGCACAAAAGCTTGGCATCACAAAATTCGACATCTATGGCTCTACAGTAGACCAAACTAGCGTACAAGTAGATCAAGGTGAGCCTAAGCAAGTGAAAGCTTCAAATCTTTCTGGTGTCACCGTGCGCGTTTGGAATGAAGAAAAGACAATGGGTGTCACTAGTACAACAGATGTAGACCCCAAAGGATTGGAATTAGCTTTAAAAACAGCCTATGAAGCTAGTTTTTTTGGTGTAAAAGAGAATGTTCCAGATTTTAGTCCCGAAGCTACTGTTCCTATCCCCAATAAATCTTCTGAGAAATCTCCTCAAGCACAAGTTTCTCAGCTCATAGAAAGCTTGCTAGCGGCTGAAAAAGAAGTCTTGGCAGCCCATCCGGCTATTCAGGGAGTGCCTTATAATAATCTGGCACAAAGAGATGTTGACAGATTCTATCTCAATAGCGATGGTGCGATGAGAACTGAGTCTCGTTCTGTGGCATCGATTTATCTTTACAGCAAAACAGAGGAAAACGGAAAAAAACCACGTAGTGCTGGTGCTTTTAGAATTAGCCGCAGTTTTGATTCGCTAGATGTCAACGGTTGTATTCAAGAAACAACAGAGAAAACTATCAGCCATTTGAACTATGAAAAAGTCAAGTCTGGTAAATATACTGTTGTTTTTTCACCGGATGCTTTCTTAAGTCTTTTGGGTGCTTTTTCTAATTTGTTTAATGCTCAGAATATTTTAGATAAACAAAGCCTGTCTACTCCTGATGATTTAGGAAAACAAATTGCTTCTCCTCTGCTTTGCGTGTGTGATGATGAATTGCATCCTGCTAATGTTGCTGCCGAAACTTTCGATGGTGAGGGAACTCCGACACGCCGAATTTCGTTGATTGAAAGTGGTGTTTTAAAAGGCTTTCTCCACAGTGCAGGCACTGCCAAAAGAATGAATGCCCAACCCACTGGTAATGCTAATATTGGTGCAAAAGTTACTGTTAGTCCCAACTTTTATCACGTCTCTGCTAGCGCACCAGCTGAACAAGAGTTGAGCTTGGAAACTGCCGAAAATGTGATTTTCATTGATGATTTACAAGCTCTCCATGCAGGAGTAAAGTCTTTGCAAGGTTCGTTTTCTCTGCCGTTTGATGGTTGGATTGTCAACAAAGGCGTCAAGACAAGTATTGAATCAGCAACTGTAGCTGGTGATTTTCTACAACTGTTGAAGTCAATTATTTTTGTAGAGAAAGAGGAAGAGTTGACTCCCGCAGGAGTTTGTCCAAGTGTCTGGGTTGATGGACTATCGATTACAGGGGAATAAAAGTTAGAAATTATGAATGAGCAAACTTTTGAGAATTTATAATTTCTAATTTATAGAAGGAAGGGTTTTTCTTCCTTCTTCAATTTTATGTAAAAGAGTAGCAATTTAAAATGCACCAGGGGCGCAGAGTCTCGGTGCAAAATTTTCATGTGCAGATTGAGCAGTAATTGCAACTATATATTTGTAAGTTAAGGTAGTTGTAGTTTTGATTGTACAGCACTTAAACTTATGAAAAAAATAATTATACCTGATGCTCTTAGAAGTCGTGTATTGCCACCCACAATCGGCTTAGGGTTAACTTCACTATTGTTATTTACCTTCTTTTTAGTTGATATATTTCGAGCTAGAGTTATAGATATTGATTACACAATGAAAATATTGAAAGAAAAACATCAAAAAGAAAACAAGAATTTTGGGATTTCTAAAGTAGTTTTTCAAAAAGGTTTTAATGATAAAGGGCCTGATTTGAGATGCATAACTTGGTCTTCAAAGCTTTTATATAGTGGCTGGAACAACGATAAAAAAGACCGTGATTTTTTTATTGACTACTATGTACCTTCTGGCAAAAAAGCTATTATTTGTGCAACACCTGCATTAGCCGCTTCGCTATCTGCACATCCTAAGAAAAGATTTTTATATGAAGTATCAAAGACTGAGTTAGATGATGGATTATATGTTCGAGTTGTTGTCGGAGTTTCAGAGGTAAGAGAGACTTGTAAATTAGTGACAGGCAGTGTAGATTGTGCGAACTCAATATTAGGACGACAAGCAATAGTGAAATATGAACCATAGGAAAGAGTGGGGAGATGGGGAGATGGGGAGATGGGGGGAGTAGGGAAATAAATACTAACCACTAACCACCAACCACTAATTACTAACTACTAACTACTCTCTTGATTATGTCGCTTTGGTAAGGAAACTATGACTTTGGTTCCTAGTCCAATTTGACTTTCTAAAGCGATACTACCTCTATGTAACTCTACGCAAGCTTTCGCGATCGCCAACCCTAAACCTGTTCCAGAGATTGTGTCAACGTTACTTCCACGACTGAAGGGTTGAAACAAGTTTTCTTGGTCTTCTATTGGTATACCTATTCCCCAATCTTGAACGTAAAATATAATCTGCGATTCTTTCCCAATCAGGTGAAACTCTACCTTGCCTCCATTCGGAGAGTATTTAATCGCATTCGACATTAAGTTAGTAAAAATTAGTCGCAAAAGTCCCCGATCGCCCCAAAAACCCTTGTAATTACCAGTACAGTTAAAAATTAATTCATGGCGATCGCTTGCTATTTCTTGCTGTTCTTCTATCAAAGCAGAGAAAAAAGGCAGCAAATCGAGCAGAATTGGCTTAAATTTGGCTTTATCTAATTCAAATTGATTCACGACTAGCATATCATCCATCAATTTGGACATATGTCGTGCTTTCTGCTCAATGATTTGCAGAAACTTCTGTTTTTTACACTCCTCTAGTAGTTCACCATGTTGCTTGAGGGTGGACGCAGCAGCGAGGATAGAAGCTAACGGCGTTCGATACTCGTGGGAAATAGTAGCGACGATTTGCGATTTAAATGTGTTGAGTTGCTTTTCTTTTTGTAGCGCCGCTTGAGTCTGTGCTAGCAATTCCGCTTGTTGAATGGCGATCGCTAGTTGCACTGACACTTCATGAAGTATTTCTAGTTCATCAGATTGCCACTCTCGCTTTAGAGAAAATTCATCAGCAATCAAAAAACCCCAAGGCTTTGATGTTGATTCTCCATTGTTACTTAAAGTTATGGGAACTATGAGATTTGTTTCACTGTAAAATGCCTCTAGCGAATTGAAGCAGCGATCGCTTAACTCAGCTTCATATACCTTGGCTGTTACTGGCGGAAAAATCAGAGAATTGCTTTTCTGCTTGTGCCAAGTACTTGTTTGTAACCACCCAGAATGAGATAAAAAACCACCAGTTATTAACTGATCTGGTCGTGCAATTCCGGAGTTGGTATTATATGTTGTCTCTAAGCACTCACCGGAGCAAGCAACAGTCTTAACACCAATTTCTGGAAACAATTGACATACCATGACGCGATCGCACTTGAGAAGTTGCTGCACTTCCACCACAGCCGTATGCAAAATTTGCTCCAAATCGAGAGACTGACGAATTCGCAGCAGCATAGCGGCAATCAGGCGTTGTCGTTCTTGAGTTTTGTTTAGCTGTGTTTGCAGCCAAGATTGCTTGATCGCGTTGCGAACTGCCAATTGCAATACATCCGGTTTCACATGTTGCTTAACCAAATAATCCTGAACACCCCTTTTCATTGCTTGCACGGCAACCTCTTCATCGCCGCGTCCTGTCAGCATAATCACGGGTATGGATATCTCTAATTTTTGCCGCCTCAACCGATCGAGAAAGTCTAGTCCGCTCATATCAGGCAAGCAAAAATCTAGCAGAATGACATCGCAGCGTGTTTCTTGGCACAAGCTAAGCGCATCCCCTGCCGAGTCTGCCTCCAAAATTTGGTAAGACTGGTGAGGATCTTTTTGAAGAAATCTACGATAGATTTTCCGATCTGCTGCACAGTCATCAATGATGAGTAGCGTCGAGGCATACGGCATAGGAATATGAGGCAGAGGTACAAAACTCTTTACTCAACATTGCCATATATTGCGAAATTATAAAAAAAAACTAAAAGAAATGTAAAATAAATCTAAACATTAGTTGTTTGTTGTTGGTTGTTTGTTGTTTGTTGGTTGTTCCTGCAACCACCAACCACCAACCACCAACCACCAACCACTAACCACCAACCACTAACCACCAACCACTAACCACCAACTAAACAGGTGGTATATTAACCTCCAGCCAATAGTCTACAAATGCTTGAACAGTCTTTTGAAGCTCTTGAGCATCCATAGGCTTGATCAGATAGCCATTTGCACCCTTTTGGTAACACAATTCAATATCCTTGGGGTTAGATGATGTGGTGAAAACAATGACGGGAATCTCCTTGAAACTCTTGTCTTGCTTTAACTGTTCTAGAATTTCACGACCATCAATACCTGGCAAATTCAGGTCGAGCAAAATTACAGAAGGTCGTGGCGCTACATCTATGTTTTTATAATTCCCTTCTTGATAAAGGTAGTCTAAAACTTCATCCCCATTAGTACAGCGATAGATAGGATTTTTGACAGCCATACGCCGCATTAGGCGTTGCAGTATCCTAAAATCCTCATTGCTGTCCTCAACAACCAGCAGTGGATCGTTAAGTTTTGTTGTCATCAGCGGTCTTCGGTCTTAAAAATTTTGCATTAAAATGAAATTTTTTTTAATATATCTTAACTTATTCCAGAGTTAAGTAAAACGTCGATCCTTCACCTACGGTAGACTCAACCCAAATTCGACCGCCGTGACGCTCAATAATCTTCTTGGCAATAGCTAGTCCCGCACCTGTTCCACCACCGTATTTTTCCTGAGAGTGAAGCCGCTTAAAGAGTTTGAAGATGGTTTGGTAGTGATGGGGTGGAATACCGATGCCGTTATCCTGTACGTAGAAAATAGGTGGGGATTGGGAACAAGAGGAGGGGGAGAGAGGAGGAGGGGAGCCACTGCGTTGCGGAGGTTCCCTCCGTTGTAGCATGTGGCGTGGAGAGGGGGGGAGATTACCCGTGTCCTCTTTGTCCAGATAGCCAATCTCAACCCATTGTTCTGCCTTGTCGTTGTATTTAAAGGCATTAGCGATCAAATTACTGAAGACTTCGCTAACAAGAACTGGGTCACACTGAATTGTTGGTAAAGGTCTGTTAATGCGAATATCGAGGTTAGCTTGCTGACGGCTAGCGTGAAAGACATTTATAACTTGATTGAGTAATTCGTTTAAATCTGTCGCTTGTAGGTGCAGTTCCGCTTGTCCTAGCTGCGATAGCCGCAACAGACCATTAATCAAAGTTTCCATCCGCACCGACAAAGACACTATCGTCTGCAAGAACTCTATGCCATCCTCATCTAGCACGGGTGCATAGTCTTCTAACAGAATTGTCGAGTAATTATAGATGCCCCGCAAAGGTTCTTTGAGGTCGTGGGAAGCAGCATAAGCAAATGAAGCGAGTTCGTGGTTGCTGCGTTCTAACTCCAGGTTAATCTTGGCTAACTCTTCTGCCTTTTTCAACACAATACCCACGATCGCATTTCTAAGACTGAGGGCGCTGTCAAGTTCGCACTGCTTCCAGGGTTCGGAAGTTAATTGCACGATTTCTTGCCACTGTGCAAAGGATTTTCTCGGACAAAGGGTGATACTGCCATCTGAGTGAACCTGAATCGATTCATCGGGATTACCTGCCCAGTTCACGGTGCGGATGACTTCAGGGCGAAACCACAGAATGTAATAGTGCCGCAGTTTAGAAATCCGTAGTAGCAGCAAACCACTAGCTGTATCTTTGCATGAGCGAGCCTCTGGATAAAGCTTTGGTAGAGAATCGGTATAAAATATATTGTCTTTTACTTGGGTATCTGCCCAGTCAATCAGCGATCGCACATTTTCAATATCTGGTGTTGCCCCAACTAGCGTAATTTCCCGATCCAAACACACTGCGGCTCCAGTTGCACCCACAACACCCAGCAAGCGGGGTTCAGGCTGAACTAATGCATCCCTGAAATTATCTGCTTGAGAAATGGATTCCACAACACCAGAACGCAGAGACTCCAATCTGGCTTTATAGTCCACTTCTTCCTGAATGACTTTATTTGCTAACTCAGATGACACGATCTGTCCCAACAATTCACAGCCAGCCCGGACTTCGTAAGGGACAAACTTGGGAGTTTGATGGTGACAAGAAATCAATCCCCACAGCTTTTGATCTTGGATGAGCGAAATGACCATAATAGCCGCCACACCCATGTTTTGATGAAATTCCACACAACAGGGATGAACGCTTCGCAGCACTGACAGACTTAAATCAACTGGAGTAACATCTGTTGTAGGCATCAACTCCACAGGCTGGGCATTTAAATCAGGTATAAATCGCAGCAAACCGCGCCGATATAACTCCCTCGCCTGCTCGGGAATGTCTGTCGCTGGATAGTGGAGTCCTAAATAAGGTGAGAACTCTTCTTGCTTGGCTTCAGCAATCACCATCCCTGCTCCCTGGTGGTCGAATTGGTAGACCATAACTCTGTCATAGCCTGTGATTCTTCGGACTTCTACTGCTGCTAATTGTAAAAATTCTATCAGGTTGGTTGTGCGTTTTAATTTTGCGATCGCCCCTTTCACCAAGGTATGCAGATTCAAGAAATTTACCTTGGCTTGTGAGTGAGTTGATTCTAGCTCCAGAATCACAGCATCTGTTGTCCGATGCACAAAACCGTCAAAGTATTGTTCACCTGCACTTGTGCAGATTGACAACTTCAGGTAATTAACAACCTCAGAGTCTTGTTGCAAGCACTGGGCGATCGCTTCTAGCTGTGATGCATCAAGCAAATAACTAAGCGGTTGACCAAGCAGTTCCTCTGGCAGTTTACCCAAATAATCTTGGCTATTGTTGCTAACTTTTAGTATCTCTAACTGAGTACTAAGCGCCAATAGTAAACCATGAGGCTGAATCAAGCCAGGATTAAGAATTAGTTCGTCGTGGCTAGTCGAGAGCAACTCCAAACAACGGGATTTACAACAGAACTTTACTTTAATTACACTTTGGGGTTTTGTTTGCATTACCCCAAATTGTGCTAACTCTTTATAATTTTAATATTTTTTAAAAAAATTGCATAGATGTAAATCTAAATTAAAGAGAAAAAACTCTTGATACGTCATCCTAAAGAGTGAAAATTTTCGAGGGTATTGGGGATTGGGCAAAAATAAGTCAAAAATTAAAAGCTAAAAGTAAAAAGAAAGAATTTTTTCTTTTACCTTTTTACTTTTTACTTTTTACTTTTCCAGTTTCTTTGCCCCTTGCCCCAGTCCCCAGTCCCCTGTTTATGCCTTTTGAGGGATGCAATTTTGTTAAGGAAATAAATTATTCTCTCTAAAGGGAGGTATAAGGTTAACGTAACAAAATTTCATGACATTATATATAGCCATAGCTTAGGTAAGCTCATGCGAAAACTCCTGTTGGAGTTGGAACTGATTCAGGAGACATTTGCCACCGAGTGGAAGGTAAACCTTACCAACGATTGATCAATAGGAAAACGGGCAAGCAATTTCTTCTCCTTTAACAATGGCAAGAATTAGTAGCATGCTGCACCAGCAAAAAAATAAAGCTCAACACCTTCTCATCAACAACTTCCCAATAAGGAGCGCTTGAGATGATCCAGCAACAAGCGAATTCTCTGGAGGGCGTATTTGCTGGCGGTGGACAGATGGGTGCTTTAATGCGTCGCTTTGACTGGGCAAACACTTACCTTAGTTCTGTAGAAAATTGGCCTCAAAGCTTGCGTACAGCCGTCAGTATTCTACTTAACTCCTGCTCTCCCAGCGTGATTTATTGGGGAACCGAGTTCATCAAATTCTACAACGATGCTTATATTCCTATCCTTGCAGAAAAGCATCCTCATGCGCTCGGACAAACAATTACCCAAGTCTGGCCAGAACTTTGGCTTGCCATCAGGTCTAAGCTTGAGAGAGTCATAGATACTGGTGAACCCGCTATCTCGGAAGACATGCAACTATTTATAAACCGCAGCGGATATCTGGAAGAAGTCTACATGACTTTTTCCTACAGTCCTATCCGTAATGAAAGCGGTAATGTGGGAGGTATATTTGTTAACTGTACCAATAGAACTCAAACTGTCATAGGTCAACGGCGTTTGAAAACCATACGGGACTTAGCAGCAAGAAGTAGTGATGCTGCAACAGTGAGGGATGCCTGCCGTTTAGTAATGGAAAGTTTGGCTAGCAATCCTACTGATATACCTTTCGCTCTATTGTATTTAATAGAGCCTGGAAACAAAGCACAATTGGTAGAACAAGTAGGCTGTATAACAGTAAATACAACTAAGATAAAAGTAATAGATTTATCAAGTGATATGATTTGGCATTTTGCCAAAGTAATCGAAACAGGACAGCCTGTGGTAATAGATAACCTACCCAATCGTTGCGATTGTTTGCGAACAGGAAGTTGGGCAGAGCCAACACAGACAGCTTTAGTGTTGCCCATAGCACAACCTGGTAAAAAGCAGCCAGTGGGAATTTTGGTAGTTGGGGTCAATAATAGACGTGCCTTAGATGAAGATTACCGGGCTTTTTTTGAATTGGTTGCCACAGAAATCAAAAATGCGATCGCCAATGCTCGTGTCTGTGAAGAAGAACGCAAACGCACCGAAACCTTGGCAGAACTGGACAGCGCCAATTTGAAACTAGCGCAACTTTGCCAAGAAACCACAGAGTACGAGCGACGGTTACGGGTGGTCAGTGAAGCGGCACGCGATCGGCTTCACACTATCCTAGAAAGCATTACCGACGGCTTTATAGCATTAGACAAAGACTGGCAGATTGTGTATGTTAATCAAAAAGTTGCCAGAAATAACGGGCAAACAGCCGCCGAGATCGTTGGCAAGAATTTCTGGGAGCAGTGGCCTTGGTCAGTGGGAACGCAAGTAGAACAAGAATATCACCGTGCCGTAACTGAGCAAGTTGCAGTCCATTTTGAAATTCTCTATGAACCCCTCAATGTCTGGTTAGAAATTCATGCTTATCCCTCTGAAGATGGACTGAACATTTTTTTCCGCGATATCACTCAGCGCAAACAGCTGGAACAAGACCTGCAAGCTTCGGAAACTAGGTTAAATGATATCCTCAACTCTGCTGGAGCCTCAATTGGTAGTTATCGCTTTTACCCCGATCGTCACCGAGAAATTGACTATCAATCTGCGGGTTATGAAACAGTCTTTGGCTATACACCCGCAGAACTCACCCCAGAAATCTGGGTGTCACGAATTCCTCCTGAAGATTTAGAGGCTGTCTGTTCACAGGCATTTGCAGCAATCTTCGCAGGGAAAACCGTTACAATTGAGTACCGCTTCTCTCACAAAGATGGTTCCCTGCGTTGGGTGGCAGAAACCATCACTTCTCGTTGGAATGAAGCAGAAGGTTATTGGATTGTAACTATCGTTGGATTTGACATCACGGCTCGCAAACAGGCAGAAGAGGCTCTGCGGCAGAGTGAAACTCATTTAGCAATGGCTCAAAGAGTTGCTCAAGTTGGTAGTTGGGAGTTTGATTTAAACAGCCAGAAAATTAGCTGGTCAGAGACTACGTTTCAGCATTGGGGATTTGATCCGACCCAAGGCGAACCGAGTTATGGTGAACTGCTTGAGAGGGTTACTCCAGAAGATCGAGAGATTCTGTCCCAAGCTGTTGAACTAGCGATCGCGCAGAAAGTTCCTTACACCTTTGATCTACGGATTGTGCGACCAGATGGTTCAATTCGATATTTGGATTCTCGCGGAGAACCTGTTGTCAATGAGCGGGGACAAGTCATGAAGCTAATTGGAACATCACTGGATGTAACCGATCGCAGACACACAGAGGAAGCACTTCGAGAAAGCGAACAGTTTTTACGCAGTATCTATGAAGGAATTGAAGCAGCAGTTTTTATCGTTGATGTGCTAGAGGATGGAGGATTTCGCTATGTCGGAATTAACCCTGCCCACGAACGGATATCTGGACTGGAATCTTCAGCATTAAGCGGCAAAACCCCGGAGCAAGTACTTATTCCGGAAATGGCACAGGCTGTAACTCAACGGTATCGTCAATGTATTGAAGCCGGAAAGCGCATTAGTTATGAAGAGTGCCTTGTACTCGAAGGCAAAAAAACCTGGTGGATCACAAACCTAACCCCATTACGAGACAGCAACTCACGCATCTATCGCCTGATTGGTACTTGCTTTAACATCAACGATCGCAAACAAGCAGAATTAGAATTGCAGCAGGCAAAAGAAGCAGCAGAAACAGCAAGCCGAATCAAAGATGAATTTTTGGCAGTTCTCTCTCATGAACTCCGTTCTCCCCTGAACCCAATTCTGGCCTGGGCACAGCTTTTGCGATCGCGAAAGTTCGATCAAGCAACAACAGATCGCGCCCTAGAAACAATTGAGCGCAACGCCAAGTTACAGACTCAACTCATCGAAGACTTACTGGATGTGTCTCGGATCATTCAAGGCAAGCTGAGTTTGCATTTTAAACCAGTGAATTTAGTTGCCGTGATTGAGAACGCGCTGGAGGAGATTCGTTTAGCAGCACAAGCCAAAGCCATCCAAATTCAAACTTTTTTAGATTCTGCTCCCAACCAAGTTGAGGGAGACTCAAACCGTTTGCAACAAGTGGTTTGGAATTTGCTCTCGAACGCAGTAAAATTCACTCCTGAAGGAGGACAGGTCACGGTCAAACTAGAGTACTGTGACTGTTATGCTCAAATTCAGGTAAGCGATACAGGCAAAGGTATCAGTCCCGAGTTTCTTCCTCATGTTTTTAAACGCTTTAGCCAAGAAAGTAGCTCTACAAGCAGGGAGTTTGGTGGACTAGGGCTAGGATTAGCCATTGTTCACTATTTGACAAAGCTACACAGAGGTTGCGTACAAGCAGAAAGTCAGGGAGAGCAACTAGGGGCAACATTTACAATCAGATTGCCGTTGATCGTGAGTAAATAACGTGTCCGTTTGAATACTTATACTGTCGCCTAGGTTGGTAATGGGTAATGGGTAAATACTAGCAGAAGTGCTGGTGTTGGAGAGGTTGCTAAAGAAATTGCGCCGCTATAACATACGAGCATTTGTAGATTTATGTTATTGTTAGTTCCAAGGATTATATTCGGTTGTGTGCAGTTTGTTTTTCTCTATTTACAAGCCTCTCTCCGAATCTAACTCTCTACACCATTTGATTCTGGAGATATTTTATGTCAATTTATGTCGGCAATCTGTCCTATGAGGTTGAGCAAGAAAACCTCAAACAAGTCTTTTCAGAATATGGAACTGTTAAGAGCGTTCAACTGCCTACAGACCGGGAAACTGGCCGTGTGCGAGGTTTTGCCTTTGTAGAAATGGGAACAGATGCCGAAGAAGCAGCGGCAATTGAGGCTCTTGATGGCGCTGAGTGGATGGGTCGTAACCTGAAGGTTAATAAGGCTAAGCCGCGTGAAGACAGAGGTTCATCCGGTGGTAGACGCGGAGGAAACAATGGTGGAGGATACTTTCGACGCTACTAAGGTTTGAGACAAGCAATTTAACTCTAAGGTCTCTCGGGCAGACAAGGAGTCTGCCCTTTTTTTTTCGCGCTCTGGTCTACTGGATGGCTTACAAACTACCCAGTACCAATTAAATAGGAGATAGAATGACCCAAATAGTTGTGGGCGAAAATGAAGGAATCGAGTCAGCCTTGCGTCGATTTAAGCGACAAGTTTCCAAGGCTGGGATTTTTCCAGATATAAAGAAACATCGTCATTTTGAAACGCCAGGGCAAAAACGCAAGCGCAAAGAAGTTGCCAAGCACAAGCAGCGTAAGAAACGTTTCCGCAATTGAGGACAAGTGTCAGTCAATGAAGCCACGCAATTATTTTCTTAATATCTGTAGCAACCGTGACTCCAGAAGCCAAACACACTGTTAGCGAACTAAGGCTTAAGTTCTACTCTCTCTTCGCTGCTGCTATGAATGTGCCGATGAGAGTAACTGGTGCATCCTATAGCAGTAATTCCCCGATCGTATTTTGGGTGGACGATCGGCAACGACTGAACTATATGAATGTTTACGCTTACACAGCACCTGATGAATTTATCCCATTACGCCCGTTCATTCTTCGTCTGGCTATTAACAAGAGTGCTTTTCGAGACATGATAGTAAAAAAGGGGCTAAAATATCGAGGTCTTAATCGAGCATGGAACTTCGAGTTAACTTTATTGCCAAGGGAAATCTTAGACTTTCTCCCTTGGATAGTTAGCTTAGTTGAGGCTTATGACAAAGGTTCACCCTCGTTGCTGGTGTCACCACCCCATCCATTTGAATTTCAAATGCCAGCAGTCGGGTTACTTAATCAAGCATGGACTGAGAAAGCTTGGGAACTTGCGAACTTAACAATGTTCTGTTAGGGGTAACACCTCTGATTTTCAGTTCTACCCCTATTAGTTCTAATGCTTCAAGCTGCTATAACACCTAATGCTAGAGAAGCTCTTAGGGAATTTCAAAACGGATTGCAGACTCATTTACCTCAGGTGAAAGAGTCTTCTCAGTAAACAATTGCTTATGCGTTCGCCTGTCTTTACTGCAAAGGGTCGAGCAGAAATGCATGACTTTCACGTTACGCATTTCTGCTCAATTATTTATTTTTTTTAACATTTTTCAATAGTTAGTTACAATTTAATTAGATAGCAATCTAATTACGATTGCAAGGAAGGCAACAGCATATGCAGATGCAAGGTATTTCACTGGCAGAAGCAGCAAGACGTTTGGGCGTGAGTCAAAGCGCTTTGTATGTAGCTGTGCAAAAAGGACAAATCCCTGCTTTTAGAAGAGGTAGGAGAACTGTAATTTCTCAAGCAGGATTAAGAGCATATCAAGTCAGGCAACGTCCTACCTCTGATTACAGACTCTAAGGGTATCAGGGCTAAATCGCGTATTAATGCAGTTCTCAATCTTTGTGCGATCGCTCTTCTCAGAGTAAAACTGAAACCTTTGGTTAGAGAGGCTTTTACCCATTGGGCTTAGTTTAAAGGTTTCTGTTAGTTTGCGTAGATGCCCGTAGGGCGTTCGCGCAGGACTTGCCGCTATTAATCGGCTATTCCCTGACAGAACAAAGCAATTATTAAGTAGGCGCTCTGAGTATTAGTCTCTCACTACTGAGCGCTTTTTATTACCTGGGGTAAAACTAGATGCCTTCAGCTATGATTGGCGCTGCGTAATCTGCTAACTCACCGATATAATCACTCCCACACTTTCATTGGCCAACCTACCTACTGCACATACGGCATAGGTTCCCGGTTCAACGGTGGCAAAGGTGGTGTTAGCAGGCAAAACTCGCTGGAGTGTCCAAGTATCGCCACTTTGCCTATAAAGTGTCCAAGAACGAATTTGGCTGTTATCGCCCGGTTTCCAAGTCAGTTTGCGGCTGTTAACTTGCAGGGCAGTGGGAGGTGCTGGTGGTGCTACATTCTGCCAAGACAAAGTGGGAACTAACGCTGGTCTGTTATAAAGTAATGATTGGAACTTATCAGTGATGCCCTGACGATTTTCCATCAGCACGCTCAGATTAAAGAAAATATTCCCCAATGATAATTGCTCAAACTGGCTGCGACTAATTTTAATCTGCTTTTCAATTTCGTCATTATCCCGACTCTTACCGCTTGGTTCTTCGAGATTGTTACCTGCGTAAATGTGTCGCTTCTTGGAGTTCACCTCCGTCCACCACTTCAGCAAAGCAGAATAACTTTGTTGTGTTTGATCTGTGCGCCAGTAAAGTTGGGGGGCTACGTAATCAATCCAGCCTTGTTCTAGCCACTTCTTGGAGTCGGCATACAGCACGCTGTAGGCGTCTAAGCCGGTAATGCCAGGGGGTTGTCCAGGGCGGTAAATGCCAAAGGGACTAATGCCAAACTTAACGTAGGGCTTGGTTGCCTTAATTCCCTGCGAGAGGCGCAGTACCATTTTATTGACATTATCCCGTCGCCAATCACCGACGCTGAGTGTACCGCCAGCCGCCTTGTAAGCAGAGTAAGTTTTGTTGTCGGGGAAGGATTGACCTTCGATGGGATAGGGATAAAAATAGTCATCTAGATGAATGGCATCGACATCATAGCGCCTCACCACATCTATAATCACGTTGTAAGCCCGATCCTGAACGATTTTCGCCCCTGGATCCATCCATAGTTGAGTGCCCCATTCGTAAACGACTTCAGGATTAGTCACCGCAATGTGGGGACGGACATTTTTTCTTTGCTTGGAAGTGCTAGCGCGGTAAGGGTTGAACCAAGCATGAAGTTCGATATTGCGTTTGTGGCATTCAGCGATCGCAAATTCCAATGGGTCATAGAATGGGTTTGGCGCTTGACCTTGAGTTCCCGTTAGCCAAACACTCCACGGTTCCAATTGGGAAGCATACATTGCATCTCCCTCTGGTCGTACCTGCAAAACCAGGGCGTTGAAATTCAGGGCTTGTAATTTTTCAATAATCTTGATTAACTCGGCTTTTTGTTGCGCTACTGAAAGTCCTGCCTTAGGCCAATCACCATTCCACACGCAGGCTACCCAAGCCCCCCGAAATTCCCGGCGATGACTGACGTTGATAGCTGGGGGTGTGTTTCCTGGTTCTGGAGGAACAACAATGTAGTTTGAGGGAATTTTTTCAGCTTTCCCCTGATATACCAACGCTTGATAAACTATCACTGCAACATCAGCCCGAGTTGCTGCTACTTTAGGGTTAAGTAATTTCACGTTGGGATAGCTAGCAACTATACCAGCACGAGTAGCAATAGCTACTGCTTTTCTGGCATATCCAGGAATATTCGCTGCATCTTGGTAAATGAGGGGAAGTGCTGTCAGCAGATCCGGTTCGATATCGGCGGCAAGGTCTAAGCCACTGACCAAAGCAACCAAAACATCGCTCCTAGCGATGCGATCGTTAGGACGGAAACTGCGATCGGGATACCCAGACAGAAATCCTGTTTCGTAAGCTTTTTTTATTGCATTTGCTGCCCAGTGACTCTCTGGAACATCAGTAAATGGGACATACTCTCGCTTGGAAGGTTGCGTAAATACTTTGGCAATAATGGCAGCAAACTCAGCACGAGTCACTGAATTGTCCGGGCGAAACGTACCATCACGATATCCACTCACAAAGCCACGCTGAGCAAAGACTTCGATAAAAGCACGCGCCCAATGATTTTTAATATCCGAAAACTGAGTAGAAGTTGATACCATATACAATTCCAGCTAGTTTGCTTTGATTTTAATCAGTTTTGTAATTTTTAAAACATCTTTCTCCTATGCAAACAATCCTCACATAAAAGTAAACAAATAGGTCTACAAATTGCTATCTGTGCATTTCGCAATATTTTCAAGGGGACTGGGGCAAGGGGAAAAGGGGAAAGGTGAAAGGTTAATAAATTCCTTTACCCTTTACCCTTTAACCTTTACCCAATCCCCAATCCCGCGACCTGATAAAACTAATTTTTTGCTCAAAGAAGAAATTTGTAATCAGCTTGTCTTCTACTTCTTGACCCCTTTGCTAGCCTTGTCAGATATAGTCTACATAGAGGAAAGTCTATCTCGCCAGTGCAAAAACGTAATCTCATCTATCTATTATTTACGTTGACCCTACTTGGCATCCTTGGCTTCTCTTATGTTTCACAGCGATCGCCTGTAATAAGTTGTCAGCAATGGGGATTTCACAGCCCACAAAGTAGTAAATATTACACACACCCCGTAAAAATAGTAGTTGAGCCTTGGCGCGGTCGGCATCATGTGTATGCAATCTTCATGATTCCCAGAGGATATGTCAATGACCATTTTTTTTACGTGACAATAGAGGGAATTGACACGATCTGCGGAGTCATGACAACTGGCAGTCAAAACTCTGTTGAAGGTATGAATGCCAAGCCAGAATATTATCTAATTAAAGGATGGTTGCAAACTCGGATGGCTTTGTGGTTAATGCTTCAAGGCAAGCACACAGAGTTAAAGCAGCCACTTAATTGGGTATTGGGTTACACAAAAAAGAATGAAGGGTAAAGGGGAAAGGGTAATGGGGAAAGTTTTAAATCAACATTCCAGCAATATACAACTTTGTCTCTCTACCGACCTGTTTACGGTTCACCAGTTGTCACCACTCTAAAAGCTGTCGTTACGTCACAACAAGCTGTCGTTAGATCACAACAAACTGTCGTTAGGAATACAGAAGCTAGTGAACTACCAAGATACAGAGACACTAAGAAAAATACATCATCGTTGTACCAAGCCACTAAATCTTTAAACCAATACCGTTTTTAGCAAACTCTTCAATAGTTTTCTGCGATAACTCATGGGTGGCGATCGCCTGCAACATTGCCAAAGGTAAAGTTAAATGATGCGCCCCTGCTTGTAGCGATGCGGCTGCTTCTTGAGGTGATTTGATGCTAGCGGCTAAAATCTCAGTCTCACTGCCAGCCAGTATACTAGCCATATCCCGTACTAAGGCAATGCCATCACCCAACAAGCGAGTCGCACGATTTACATAAGCGATCGCAATTTTAGCACCTGCCTCTTTTGCTACTGCTGCCTGAGATGCGCTGTAAATCGCTGTTACTGAGCAAGTAATCTGAGATGATAAACAGGCTACCACTTCAAAGCCTACTGGTGTTGCTGGTATCTTTAATATTGTCTGTTCACCGATAATCTCGAAAGCTTTTTTTCCTTCCTGAACCATCCCATCAAAATCAGAGGCTGTTAGCTGATAATATAATGGCCCATTTGTCAAGGCAGCTAATTTTTTCAGTGTCATCTCTGGTGGGGCACTACTTTGAGCTAACAAGGTGGGATTTGTGGTGATGCCTTTCACCCAACCCATTCGCTTGGCAATTTCTGCTTCTGATGCGATCGCTGAGTCTAAATATAATGCCATGACTCTCCCCTCATCAAATCAATAGTTTCTGGTTAGTGTCTTAGTGTTTTAAAAAAATTTTTTCACCACCAAGACACCAAGACACAAAGATAGCAATTAAATTGCTAATGCTCGTTTTTGTAATTGCAACTCAAAGCGATCGCGTGACTTAGGTTCTATCACCTGCACTGAAAGATTGTTCTTTGCTAGTAACGAACGAAATTCATCAATGCTTCCTTTTGTTTGCAGAAATTTTGTCAGGAAACCTTCAAAAATTACATCGCCTCCGCCTGCTGTTGGTAGCATAACTTGGGGTTGCAACCACTGGGCTAGTTCTAGAGCATTTTTATTACCCCTGAGAATCGGTCCAACTAAAGGCAAAGCCAAGTCAACAAGTGGAGTAATAACAACATCTACAGGGGCAACTTCTTTAAGTGATGGGGAATGATATCCGTGCGGTTCATAATAGAGAGTAAAGCCACTTTCTAACTCTTTGAGGAGATAACCATTTTCTACCAAAGTCGGGCCAATTTGAGAGCCGGGAGTTGCCTTGATTTCTATACTTGCATTCAACGTAAAAGTTTCACCATGAGCAAGTGATATTATCTGGGTGTAACCTAACTGCTGCACTACCTTGGCAGCATTGGGAGAAGCTACTACTGGAATGTTGCGGTCAAGTTGTTTGAGTGTTGGTGGATGAGCATGATCTTCTAATCCCTGAGACAGCAAAATTAGGTCAATGTTTTCTGGAATTGGATGTTCTTGAGGTCGAGAACCTTTAAAAAACCAATCCAAATTGCCGAAAGTTAGCGAACCAACTAACCAAGGGTCAAGTAGTATCCGTTTGCTTCCGATTTCAAAAAGCCAACTATTGCTGTCTAAGTATGTTAAGTGCATAATCTTTGTGAGGATAACGCCTGCCTTTATTCATTTTATACTTATCATTTAATAACCTTCTATTAACCTAATACTCATATAATTTGGTCGAGGACTTTAAAATTAAAATTATCATAGACAAATCTGCGTTCAATTGTGTTCGATTTCTTACAGTTTGAGAGACAACACTTGTATTCAATTTATCTGGTAATTCTAACTATATGCATTTTCAATTCAGAAGGCATCTATGCTGAGGGCATCGGGCAGCTATGTTCCCACGTTTAAAAACGTGGGACTTAGGCTGTGGACGCCGTTTTTCCTGGCGCTACGCGTCTCGAAAAACATCTTTTTTTTTAAATGGGCTTTAAACCCATAACTAAAGTTTTTTTAGAGGGCAGGAGACAGAATGCCTTCTGCCTTCTGCCTCCTGCCCTCTGCCTTTCTTTGTAAACCAATTTTCTATAAAACAAAAAAATACTTGCCTTGTTACTTTATTTGGAGCGCGATTTATAATACTATTCAAAAAGGCATTTAAGTTATATTTCAGCTATAGTCCAAAATTCAACTCTCGGTCATCAGTAACAGTTATCAAGCATCTATTGGCAAACTAAAAGACTTGCAAAATTTACTTTTGCAAATTTGTGGGTAAAAGATTGATGTGCAAAGGAAAAAGTTAACTCCGGAAGGCTCTTTGTGTCTACGGTTTGGGAAAAAGTTAGAGGGAAAAGGCTTCTCAATTTCTTGACCTCTGCCTCTAATTTTCAATGCCAGTTACTACAAGGGGGAAACTCTCACAACGCACGTGATGCTGCGTGAGGTCTGATTTTACCTTGACCTTTTCCCTACTTCAGCAAAAGTCTAATCAATAGCAAGTGGAAAGATTGAATGACATCAACTATGAATGCGCTGACAATTTCTGATGAGCTACAGTTGATCGTAGAGTCAACCTTGCAAGATTTACGGTTGTGGGAAGTAAAGATTGATCTAAATTATCTAGGCAGTGATTTGGAAAAACTCTTTAAAGATGAACCTCTACTGCCAGGAATTATCATAACTCATCATCAGCACTATGTTGGGATGGTTTCGCGACGGAGATTTTTTGAACATATGAGCCGTCCCTTTAGTTTAGAGCTATTTTTAAATCACCCGATCGAAAGGTTCCTTAATATCTTCAAAATTGAAAAAGAATCTGTGCTTTATAATACGACTTCTGTGATAGAAGCAACTCAAATAGCTTTGCAGCGATCACCCGAACAGTTATATGAGCCTATCATAGTCCAAAGTTCGTTTGGAAGGCATCAATTACTTGATTTTCATCAATTACTCTTATCTTACTCCCAAATTCAAGTCCTCACACTTACTCATCTACAACAGGCAAGGCAGCAAACAAAAATATCAGAACCAGACTTTTATCAACTCCAAGAACACCAGATAAGATTATTACATAATGAAAAAATTGCCACCTTAAAACAAGTGATTTGTGGCATTGCTAATGAAATCAATCATCCTACCAACGTTTTGGCTGGAAATTTGCTTCGTGCTAGTCGCTATATCCAGAATTTACTCGAACTAATTAGCCTTTATCAACAACACTACCCAGAACCAGCGGTAGAAATTAAAACGGCAATCGATAAAGTTGAAATAGATAATTTAACTATCAACTTATCCAAGCTGCTAGATTCAATGAAGGCGGGCACTAATCGTATTAAGCAGTTTGTCTATTCCTTGCAAAATTTCTACACGAATGAATCTGAAAAAAAAGCAATTGATATCCATGAAAGCCTTGAAAGTGCTTTACTAATTTTACAAAATCGTCTTAAGTTCAATAGTCATTGCAAAAACATTACCATTATTAAAGAATATAGTAATTTGCCTTTGGTAGAGTGCTACCCAGGAGAACTCAACCTGGTTTTCATCAATATTCTCAGTAATGCGATCGATGCCTTAGAAGAGGGACTAGAGATCGGAGACTGGGAACTAGGAAAAGATTCTTCTCAATACCCAGTTCCGACGATTCGCATTCGTACAAAACTGGCTAACTCACATAGAGTGGTAATTCACATTGCTAATAATGGCATTGGTATGACAGAGGCAGTCAAACAAAGAATTTTTGACCCATTTTTTACAACCAAACCTGTTGGTAAAGGAACTGGACTGGGACTGTCTATAAGCTACCAAATTATTGTTGAAAAACATGGAGGAACTCTGGAAGTAAATTCAGCAATCAGACAAGGTTCAGAATTTGCGATCGCCATCCCTATCAAGCAAGATTACTGAATCAAATTGGTCAAATTATTAATAGAGTCAAAGCGAAAGGGCTTTTTGTTATGTTAGACTTCTGGCGTTGGTTCTGTCTGTTGACAGTAACTCCACTCATAACAGTCTATGATTCGTAGTTTTAGAAAATACCATCGCCAGATTGCGATCGCGCTATGTCTACCCTTGTTTTTGACGGTACTAACAGGCATAGGCTACACCATTGTTGATGAATGGTTGCACCAAGGCGAATTAGGCGCCTTCATCCTCAGTCTTCACACCCTGTCAATCTTCCGTTTACAAGCAATTTATCCCCTGTTGAATGGCTTGGGGTTACTAGGATTGTTGATTACTGGTTTGAGTATGA
The DNA here is from genome assembly GCF_000517105.1 of Fischerella sp. PCC 9605. Classification (GTDB taxonomy): domain Bacteria; phylum Cyanobacteriota; class Cyanobacteriia; order Cyanobacteriales; family Nostocaceae; genus PCC9605. The sequence goes on from NZ_KI912149.1 coordinate 546,230, forward strand.
CAGGTTTATTTCGCAAACGCCCGGGTGGGTGAACCGGAGGTGGGGTGATGGGGTGAGTGGGGGAGTGGGCATTGGGCATTGGGCATTGGGCATAGTTAACAACCACTAACCACTAACCACTAACTACTAACCACTAACCACTAACGTACAGACGCAATGTTCCTCGCGTCTCTACCTACTAACTCTTGACAAATGACAAATGACTATTGACTATGGCTTCCGGCATCTACGCGATCGCACACATCGGTCATTTAAAACTTTACGTTGGCGAAGTCAACAGACTTAGCAAAGTATGGCCGCCTATGCTTGCCCAACTTAACAGTGGTACATATCCCCATCCACAGTTGCAACAGGTATGGAATTCTGAAGGAAACAAGCGTCACTTCACATTTCACACCAAGACAGAAATTATCGGTGACAAGGATATTTTAGGTATCGAAAAACTTTTGGCAGAAACTGCTAAGTAAGTAGTTGTTTGTTGATTGTTGGACGAGTCAAGCGTCTTTGCTACTATCCAAAATAAACACCAGAATTTCAAGAATTACTTATGGTGTGGAATCCAGGACAGTCGTTGTTTGGCGATCGCTATTTTATCGAAACAAAGCTTGGTGAGGGTGGAATTGGCATTACTTACCTCGCCAAAAACAAACGCGATCAACCACGAGTAATTAAAACTTATAGAGAAGAAATTTTTAACGACCCTGTTTGTTTACCACACCGCAATAAATTACGTCAAGACTTCTGTGAAGAAGCATTACGCCTTGCTTTGTGTCGTCATCTCCATATTGTGCAAGTGGAAAATGTCTTTAACGAAGGCGAATTTCCTTGTATGGCGATGGAATACATCTCTACTAAGCTACTATATTAGTAGGAATTAGTAGGAATTTTATTGCTACTATATAGTAGGAATATGAATGTCGAAAAACTATCCATTTCCTTGCCACCGTCCTTAGTGGAGTTTATTGAAAATTACAAGCTTAGTAAGGGATGCAAATCTCGTTCGCAAGTAATCGAAGAAGCATTAGAATTGCTGCGAAATCGAGAACTAGAGGAAGCTTACCGCCAAGCATCTGCTGAAGTTGACAGCGATTGGGATGTAACGGTTGCAGATGGATTGACAGATGAAACGTGGTGATATTTATTACGCAGACCTTAGTCCCGCAATAGGTTCTGAAATGGATAAACGTCGTCCAGTGCTAATAGTTAGTAATGATGCTAATAATCGTGCCGCTACTACGGTGACAATTTTACCACTAACTTCTAATGTTAACCGTGTTTATCCCTTCGAGGTTTTGCTCAACCCAGATGATAGCGGTTTACCCAAGGCATCAAAAATACAAGCGCAGCAGGTAAGAACAATCTCCAAACAACGAATTACTGGCGAAGTTGTAGGTAGTTTAAGTGAAGAGTTGATGGTATTAGTTGATGTTGCCTTGAAACTGCATTTGGGCTTGGGTTGAGTTATTAGGATAAATTGCAATACGCTTCGGATAAGCCTTCAGTCTTTAGCCTGAGGCTAGAATAACCAAGCCTGTTCCCCAGGCTTGGTTTGTGTAGGTGCACCTTTTAGGGTGACGGCTTTTGGTCAATCATGCGATCGCTATTTGATCGCAAACCCATCACCAAGCGATAATGCGCTTCAATTTGGGCAACGGTTTGAGACTGGCGTTGAGTATGCCACTGACTGTGGTTAAATAACTCTTGCCGCAAGTTACTAACATCGATAGTTGTGACTTTCCCGTCAGCAACAATTTGCTTACCATTCACCCACACGCTATCAACAACATTACTAGGACGCCCTAAAACTAACAAACCAATCGGATCTGTACGTGGTAGCAATGATAAGTTGGTAAGGTCATACATTACCAAATCAGCTTTTTTACCGATACTCAGTGAACCGAGTTTGTCTGCCATATTCAGACCCTTTACACCACCCAAGGATGCCATTTCTACTGCTTGCCTGGGTGTAATCCAGTGTCGATAATCTAAATCGGTAACGTTGTGTAATATAGAACCAATTTTGATCGCTTCCAGTAAGTCTTGGGAATCATTGCTAGATGCACCATCACACCCAAAAGTCACGTTTACCCCTGCTTGACGATATTTTAAAATCGGGGCAATACCACTACCCAAACGCAAGTTACTCAAAGGGTTATGGACAACTGTAGATTGAGTTTCGGTGAGGATGGCGATGTCAGCGTCAGTCAAATGGACGCAATGAGCTAGAGTTGTGCGATAGTCTAAATAACCAATGCGTTTGAGATGTGCAACGGCAGTATATCCGTATTTTTCTTGAGCAAGTTTTTCTTGGGCTTTAGTTTCCAGTAAATGAGAGTGGCGGCAAAGATTATATTTTTCGCTTAATTGACTACACCCCTCAAATAAAGCATCAGAACACAGTTGAATACCCGTAGGGGCAACTAAAATGCTTATACCCTCCTCGGGACGATGAAACTGTTTTACCGCCTCTTCAATAAGTTCCAATGTTGCACCAGTTGAGCGAAAATAAGGCTCGTGGGTTTGTTGAGTTTCTCCGGATGGGATGCCAGCGGTGATCGATTCATCTTGAATCAAGGGTGCAACAAAGGCACGAATACCAACTTCTTTGTAAGCGCGAATCGCTGTGGCAATAGTTTCTAATTCTTTGTCAGGAATTAACACTAAATGATCTACAACACTTGTGCCGCCAGAAAGTAGAGTTTCTACTGCTGTTCCCAAAGCACTGAGGTAAACTTTCTCTGGATCTAAAGGCGCAAAATCATATAGTTCTGCCAGCCATAATTCCAACGGCAACATTGACATTATCCCCCGTTGCCACATTTCCGACGAGTGAGTGTGGGCGTTAACGAATCCTGGCAATAGTAACTTATTTTGACCGTTAATAGGGGTTCCCACAACATCAAGATTTGGGGCGATCGCGGTAATGTTTCCCTCTACAACTTGGACGTCAACGGTGGTGTAACCATTCTCGACAGGAATTAAAACATTCTGGATTGTAAAATTTATCATTTTAACCTTGATTAAGTAATGACACGCAAAGCAGAATTTCAAGTTAAAAAGTAAAAGATGGTGTTGGGTGTTGCAATTTTATGAATCTGCCTCTTTGGAAATTAGGAGTTGCACCAAATGCTTGGGCGGTAAATCAGGCGATCGCAGACATCACTCGTCCTCCCCTTGAACCACAACCCGTTATCTTATCAACAGAAACCAAAAGCTTGCGCCTTGACTTAGCAAAAGCTGCCATCCTCGTCATCGATATGCAAAACGATTTCTGTCACCCTGATGGTTGGTTAGCGCATATCGGTGTAGATGTTACCCCAGCGCGTCAGCCAATCAAACCTTTACAAATCTTATTGCCAGCACTGCGCTCTGCGAATGTTCCCGTAGTATGGGTAAATTGGGGAAACCGCCCCGACTTACTCAATATTAGTGCAAGTGTACATCACGTCTACAACCCCACGGGTGAAGGTGTCGGCTTGGGCGATCCACTGCCTAGCAATGGTGCTAAGGTACTAATGGCGGGTAGTTGGGCAGCAGCAGTGGTAGACGAACTAGAACAACTACCAGAAGACGTTCGCGTCGATAAATACCGCATGAGTGGCTTTTGGGATACTCCCTTAGATACTATCCTGCGGAACTTGGGCAGAACAACACTGTTTTTTGCAGGTGTCAATGCTGACCAATGTGTAATGGCCACTCTACAAGATGCTAACTTTTTAGGATACGACTGCATACTAGTGAAAGACTGTACTGCAACCACTTCTCCTGAGTATTGTTGGCTGGCGACACTATACAACGTCAAGCAGTGTTTTGGTTTCGTCACAGATTCAGAAGCAATTTTAAAAGTAATTAATGGTTAGTGGTTAGTAGATAGTGGTTAGTGGTTAACACCTACTACTAACTACTAACCAATGTAGAGACGTGCCATGGCACGTCTCTACAACCACTAACTACTAACTACTAACTACTAACTACCAATAACAAATGACTAAGGACTAAGGACATATGACAAATTGTTGTGTAATTCCTGTCATCAAGTCTCCCAAAGATTACCAAGCCTATCGCATTAGTCCCCATGATACAAATCGCTTGGCGATAGTGTTCGATCCGGCAATTGCCAATACTTCTCTGACTTGTTGCGTAGAAATTTTTGATGTTGGTGGCAAAACGCCTCCCAACCGCCATCAGTTAGCAGTAGAAATGTTTTTTGTTCTCAAAGGGGAAGGCAGGGCAACTTGTGATGGTAAGACTGTGCCGATTAAAGCAGGAGATAGTTTATTAGTACCGCCCACTGGTACTCATGTGATTGAAAATACGGGTTCAGGACGTTTGTATACGTTAACTGTTATGGTTCCTAATGAAGACTTTGCCGAGTTAATTCGTAGCGGCACGCCTGTAGAATTAGATACAGAAGATATGACTGTACTTGGTAGATTGGATGCTTTCGTGTCAAATTGAAGTTTTCAACCACAAATAAACGCAGATAGACATAGATGTACTTTTAGGGCGTTGCATAATTGCGGGATGATTTTGGAATTCGCATGACTCAATAATCACCGTATCCCCGCGTCAGCCTCATTCATCCCATTATTCAGCAACGCCACTTTTAGTGTTCTGTGGGTATTTGCGTGTAGTATTCCGACTACTTTTACCAAAACAGCGTCTGTTTGTGCAACACAACCACCTTCAATACCTTTTGGTTAAGGGGGAAAGGGAAAAGGGAAAGGGATGGATATTTACCCTTTCCCCTTACCCTTTAACATGCATCCCAGCTATAACTCCAGATCAAAGGTGCTAATCCGAAAAGTATTGCAACCACCTTGCGTTCTCACGTTGCTTAATCGACGGAAAATTTACAGCTGAAAAAATTGTCATTTTTTCATGTTCAAAATTCATTTAAAAATGACAAAAAAATATATCTGATACACTTCAGGTGTTTGCTACTAAATATCGCCATATCCTTTGCTTGCAACTATTTACGGCGCTAGTCTCACAATTAACCCCGGTAGCACCGGGGTTAATTTTTACCCAATTTCTAGGAGGAGATTCCCTGTTCCCAATTGGTCACTGGGTCACTATAGTAACGAGAGGAAACGTTCGGCTCAACCCCAGTTTTACTGGGGTCTTACTTTTGAGACCATTAATCCTAGCGTCAATCTGTAACAGCGTCAATCTGTCCTTTTGACTAGGGAATTATGCTTAATAGCTGTTTTTGGCTCGGAGTTTACTTTTTATACAATATTGCCTGTTGAAAACAGTCTTTACTAGTGAAAATCCTGATTTTGAGATTTAACTTAAGGTTTTCAGTAGCAAAGCGATCGCCCATCAAACAAAGCAAATACACGAAGCTTGGTGCTTGAGTAATGGTGACTTAGCCCTAAACTTTAACATTTGCTTACATGCAAGCATCGGATACAAAAGCGGGTGTTGCTGAATAATGGGATGAATGAGGCTGATGCACCAGACGCCGTGATTATTGAGTTATGCAAACTCCAAAATTATCTCGCAATCATGCAACGTTCAAAAGCGATAAACTGAATCTCCGGCTTTCTAACTCAAGTTTCTTGGTTTCCAAGTACCGATTTTTATTTTACCTTCCTGCCCGGCAATATAGGACTCATATTTGATTTTTGAAATATACGTAGGGGAGGCAAAAAGGGGTGTGGATTTTCCTCCCCCTTTATTGCCGTTGCGTTATGCCTCTGGCTAACGCACCATCCAAAGGCTTTGGTGCGTTACGCGATCGCGTAACACACCCTACAGATACTTAGATTTTTTCATAAATCAAATCGGATTCCTATAGCTACATAAAGTGATAGTCACCTTTTTTCAAGCTACGACCACAAACTTTGCATTTACGATAAATCTATCCAAATCATCTGTGGTCGAATTAATCATCTTTCCTTCATACCCATGCTAAAACTCTTCCCTAAACAAACCGCATCGATGTATACCCGCGATGGCATACGCTTGGATGCAGATATTTACCGCCCTGATGCTGATGGGGAATTTCCCGTATTATTAATGCGTCAACCCTATGGCAGGGCGATCGCTTCTACTGTTGTCTATGCTCATCCAAGTTGGTATGCTGCTCACGGCTATATTGTGGTAATTCAAGATGTACGCGGACGCGGTACATCAGCAGGTGAATTCAAGCTGTTTGCCCACGAAATTGCTGATGGTGAAGATGCGGTAAACTGGGCAGCAAATTTACCTGGCAGTAATGGTGCAGTCGGGATGTATGGTTTCTCTTATCAAGGAATGACTCAACTATACGCCGCTGCTGCTAAACCATCTGCATTAAAAACAATTTGTCCGGCAATGATTGGCTATGATTTATATGCAGATTGGGCTTATGAAGGTGGCGCATTCTGCTTGCAAAACAATCTTGCTTGGGCAATTCAATTAGCAACAGAAACTGCCCGTTTGCGAGGAAATAAACAAGCTTACCAGGCCTTATTAGCTGCTTCTCGAAATTTACCTTTGGACGATGCGGTTCCGACGCACCCAGAAATCCTCAACAATCTTGCCCCTGATTCGTTTTATCACGAGTGGCTAGAACATTCGCAACCTGATGCCTATTGGCAACAACTTTCGCCCAAAACCCACATGAAAGATGTTGATTTGCCCATGTTCCATATCGGGGGATGGTTTGATAGTTATTTGCGTGGCACTCTGAATTTATATAAAGATATGGCAATGCGGAGTCAGTACCGTCAACAACTTTTAGTCGGGCCTTGGACGCATTTACCTTGGAGTCGCAAAGTTGGTGAAGTAGACTTCGGCGTCAATGCTATCAGTCCTGTTGATCGGATGCAAATATGCTGGTTTGACCAATTTCTCAAAGGCATTAATACAGGTTTGCTTGAACAGATGCCTGTTTGGATGTTTGAGATCGGAAGTAATACTTGGCAAGGATTTTCTTGCTTTCCAGAATATGAACATAAATCTTGCTTTTTGTCAACACAAGGAATTACCAGTATCCGGAAGGAGGAAGGTATTATCACGACAATTTGCCCGGAAATTGGCGTAGATGATGTGTTAGTTCATGACCCCTGGCGGCCAGTTCCCTCTTTGGGTGGTCATGCGGCTATTCCTGCGGGTGTGTTTGAGCGATCGCATATTGATTGCCGTGCTGATGTGTTGACTTACACTAGTAAACCACTTGATTCAGACCTGCATTTAGCAGGTGATGTGGTAGTGGCAATTGTTTGTAGTGCCGACAAATCCAGCTTTGATTTATGTGTAGTACTGTCAGAAGTGTATCCTGATGGAAGAGTATATAATTTGACGCAAGGCTACCTTCGCTGTCAAGATGGCATGAATCGCGTCACTAGAAAAATTCAATTGCAGGCGACTTGTGCGCGAATTACCAGAGGTAATGCCTTGCGATTGAGTTTGAGTGCTGCGTGTTTCCCAGCCTATGCAATCAATCCAGGTAATAATTCACCCTTTGGTATGGACGCAGAAATTATCACATTAATAGTGGGTTGTGGGGGTACTTCTTTTTCCCAAGTGTTATTACCTGTAGTTGCAGTGTCTTAAGACAATAGGAACTCAGGCTTCTACGCAGGAGTGCGCCTTTAGAGGTTGCTGATTTGATATAGCGGTTTGCAATTGAGTGAAGTACAGGCCATCGTAGGGGCAATTCATGAATTGCCCCGAAGCGTGTACCTCATTCAAACGAAAAGCACTATAGTTTATTCCTTTTGGCTTACATCTGGAGTTTACAAGCAAAACTCTTGACAGAGATAACTATAATTTGCCTTTTGCTATATCTATAACTGAGGTTTTCTTAGAGGATGAGCGTAACGCAGTGGCGCGTAGACGCGCAACAACTTCTCGTAGAGTAGAATCTTGATTTGTCGTCTAGTTTGATTGGGCATCTTGATACTCCTTTCAAAAACGCAAGTTCTGGAGTTCTCCAGCTTTGAGCTTTTGGAATTGTAAGAGTGTATCGGGAAGGTTAGGAAACAGATAAAGCCCGGTGGTTCGGGCGCCTCGCTTTTGCTTGACACTTTATCTAGGTTAACAAGCTCTTTTAGCTTTGTCAAGGGGTT
>NZ_KI912149.1:1009085-1017845 GCF_000517105.1 Fischerella sp. PCC 9605
TTAAATAATGAAATTTTATTATCAACTCGCACCAGCACTAATTGGAGTCACAATCGCCCTTGTGCAAACGCAAGTGGCTGTAGCACTATCGCCAACTGAGGTGAATAATATTGCTAAACAAGTCACAGTGTTGATTCAAAGTAAAAAACCAAAATATGGTTCCGGGGTGATTATCAAGAAACAGGGCAATACTTACACCGTCCTTACGGCTGCTCATGTGGTTGAAGCAACAGATAATTACGAAATTATTACCTCTGATGGTAAAAGTTATGCAGTTAGCTACAGCAATGTGAAACAACTGCCAGGAGTAGACTTAGCTGTGGTGCAGTTTACTAGCGGTCAAAATTACACTGTAGCAAAAATAGGCAACTCTGACAGCAGTACAGAAGGCACAACTGCTTATGTGGCTGGGTTCCCTGCACCAACATTTGCCATTAATCAGTCAATTTATACTTTTAGCGATGGGAAGATTACTGCTAATGCCTCAAAACCATTGCGCGATGGCTATGCCTTAGTTTACGACAATAATACCTCAGAGGGTATGAGTGGTGGTGCAGTTTTGAATGAAAAGGGTGAACTGATTGGAGTTCACGGTAGAGCAGATTTAGATACCAAAGAAACCAAAACAGGCTTTAATTTAGGCATTCCCATCAATACATTTTTGCGACTGTCGGCAAAAGCTACGGTAGATGTGGAAGTCTCTGCTCCTAATACTCAATTAGCTACAGCACCCAAAGCTGATGACTTTTACATTCAGGCTGGGGATAAGTATCAAAAGGGAAACTATAAAGGAGCGATCGCCGATTACACTCAAGCAATTCGTCTCAATCCCAACTATGACAAAGCCTATAATGACCGGGGTGTAGCCCGCAGACGATTAGGAGACAAGCAAGGGGCTATAGCTGATTACAACAGAGCCCTCAAAATTAATCCCAACAATGCCGAAGCCTACGTCAACCGGGGTAATGTCGGCTCCAATTTGGGAGACAAGCAAGGGGCTATAGCTGATTACAACAGAGCCCTCAAAATTAATCCCAACTTTGCCCAAGCTTACTACAACCGGGGTTTAGCTCGCATACGATTAGGAGACAAGCAAGGAGCGATCGCTGATTACAACAGAGCCCTCAAAATTAATCCCAACTTTGCTCTAGCCTACAACAACCGGGGTGTAGTCCGCGCTCAATTGGGAGATTATCAAGCAGCGATCGCTGATTTCAACAATGCCATCAAAATTAATCCCAAAGATGCCGATGCCTACTACAACCGGGGTAATGCCCGCAACGATTTAGGAGACAAGCAAGGAGCTATTGCTGATTTCAACTCTGCTCTCAAAATTAATCCCAACGATGCCCAAGCATACTACAACCGGGGTAATCGCCGCAATGATTTGGGAGAGTTGCAAGGAGCGATCGCTGATTACACTCAAGCAATTCGTCTCAATCCCAACTATGACAAAGCCTATAATGACCGGGGTGTAGCCCGCTTCCTTTTGGGAGACAAGCAAGGGGCTATTGCTGATTACAACTCTGCTCTCAAAATTAATCCCAACTCTGCCCTAGCTTACTACAACCGGGGTAATGCCCGCGCTCAATTGGGAGACAACCAAGGGGCTATTGCTGATTACAACAGAGCCCTCAAAATTAATCCCAACAATGCCGAAGCCTATGTCAACCGGGGTAATGCCCGCACCCAACAAGGAGACAACCAAGGGGCTATTGCTGATTACAACTCTGCTCTCAAAATTAATCCCAACTTTGCCCTAGTTTACTACACCAGGGGTCTAGTCCGCGGACTATCAAAAGATTTGCAAGGGGCGATCGCTGATTGGCAAAAAGCCGCTGAACTGTTTCGACAACAAGGAAATACACAGTGGTACCAAGAAACGCTGGAGTTAATTAAGAAGTATCAGCAGTAAACAGGTGAGGAGATATAAGGACGCGGGGATAAGGGAAAGAGCAACTGATGATCGCAATAAACCGAGTGGAAATTAAATAATGAAATTTTATTATCAACTCGCACCAGCACTAATTGGAGTCACAATCGCCCTTGTGCAAACGCAAGTGGCTGTAGCACTATCGCCAACTGAGGTGAATAATATTGCTAAACAAGTCACAGTGCTGATTCAAAGTAAAAAGCCAAAGTACGGTTCCGGGGTAATTATCAAGAAACAGGGTAATACTTACACCGTCCTTACGGCTGCTCACGTGGTAGAAGTCAAAGATAATTATGAGATTATTACCCCTAATGGTAAACGTTATGCAGTTAGCTACAGCAGTGTGAAACAATTGCCAGGAGTAGACTTAGCGGTAGTGCAGTTTACCAGCAGTCAAAATTACACTGTGGCGAAGATCGGCAACTCTGACGCTAGCACAGAAGGGACAACTGCTTATGTGGCTGGTTTTCCTGCACCGACGTTTGCAATTAATCAGTCAATTTACATTTTCAGCGATGGGAAGATTACTGCTAATGCCTCAAAACCATTGCGCGATGGTTATAGGTTAGTTTACAGCAATAATACGTTAGAGGGGATGAGTGGTGGTGCAGTCTTGAATGAAAAGGGTGAACTAATAGGAATTCACGGTAGAGCAGACTTAGATACGAAAGAAAATAAAACAGGATTTAATTTAGGCATTCCCATCAAATCCTTTTTAGGACTGTCAGCAAAAGCTGCGGTAGATGCGGGAGTCTCTGCTCCTAACACTCAAGTAGCGACAGCACCCAAAGCAGATGACTTTTACATTCAGGCTGGGGATAAGTATAAAAAGGGAGACTATGAAGGAGCAATTGAAGATTACAACCAAGCGCTACAAGTTAAATCCCAAATATGCTACTGCTTACTTTCAACGGGGTCTTGCCTTACTACGTATTCAAGATGAGACCAATGCAGTCAAAAATTTCCAGAAAGCCGCAGACCTTTATTTTGAAGAAGGCAAGAAAGCTGATGGTTTACATAAGTCAGGGACTTGTTCGTGCAACCTTAAAAGATTATCAGGGAGCGATCGCTGCTTATAATCAAAGCATTAAACTCAATCCCACAGCCGAAGCCTACTACCACCGGGCTGAAATCCGCATGATATTGGGAGACGGTGATGGATCTCTTGCGGATCAAGTTGAAGCAATTGCCAGCCTTGGCAAATATAGCCAAGGCTGGACTGGAATGATCAGGAAGGCTGCTGAGGGGTTCTCTAAACTCCAGTAACCTACAACAACCGGGGTAATGCCCGCTACTATTTGGGAGACAAGCAAGGGGCAATTGCTGATTTGCAGAAAGCTGCTGAATTGTTTCGACAACAAGGAAACACACAGTTGTACCAAGAAGCGCTGGAGTTAATTAGAAAATATCAGCAGTAGACAGGTAGGGAGATAGGGAGGTGGTGCGATTATCTCTTGCAAAAGATATAGGTTCAAGCTTGAAACGAGAAATGCCGACTTCAGAACCTCAAACTCCAAGCTTAAAACGAGAAATTCCGAGTTTGGAACCTGAAACTTCAGATTTGAAATGAGAAATTCCAGCTTCAGAACCTCAAACTCCGAGGTTGAAACAAGAAATTTCAGCTTCAGAACCTCAAACTCCGAGGTTGAAACAAGAAATTTCAGCTTCAGAACCTCAAACTTCAGATTTGAAATGAGAAATTCCAGCTTCAGAACTTGAAACTCGACGAAAAACAAGTTCCCCGACTTCTCAACAAAAGTCGGGGAACTGTGGGTTTAGGGTGAAGTGTGCGATCGCATCCACCTCAATCAAGTAAGCGATCGCACTCTCGCAAATAAAATCTACACTGTTACCGGGTCAACTACTATAATCCCTTCTACTGCATAGCGGGTGAAATCACTTGTATTAAATGTCAAGATATGAGTTACACCGTTTGCTTTCATACTAGCAACAAGGCGAGCATCATGCACTTGCACACCTGAGACACTGTATGTAACCACAAGCCGACACCACTCAGGATAAATCGTAGGTGTATCAGGCAATAATGGAAACAGACGCTCAATTATTTGCAATAGTCGATTTGCATACGTTGGTGTTAACCCTAATCCGTTTTTTGCTGCTGGTCTTGTAGCAACGTTCCAAAATTCTATACAGTTTTGCGGTGTAATTGTCAGTTGCTCCCCTTTGCCTATGAGTTTCTTTCTAACATTTCTGACGATTAGATTTAGGCTAGAGTTGCGATCCACAAAGCGCAGTAAGAAGTTAGTGTCTACAACGTATATCACAGTTAGGGACAATCCTCATAAATACCTTCACGACTTACTGCATAATCTGAAAGTGTTGGTAAATTTGCTCCAGTGTATAATTCAAACTCATCTAATAACTTATCTATACTTGCTTCTAATTCATCTTCATCCCCCAATTCCTCATCGTTAAATTGATTAGGTATTTGTTCCAGCAATGCTTCTACCGTTGGTGCAAACGCATCAGCCAATAGCTGTCGAATGCTTTGGGCGTCGCGACGTATAATACTTTCTCGTAGTTTTTGCTCTAATTCAGGTGATAATTGCAGGGTTATGGTTGTCATATCTTAGAGAGTACAGCTGAACTTTTTTTCATGTTATCAAGGTAATCAACCGTCATCGTTGGGAATAACTTTCTGCGATCGCCATTCACATCCTGATAACTTGCACCAGTTGCAGTATCGGGAGGCGGAGCCTCCAAAACCTAGTTACCAGGTTGAACCTGGTAACGAGAATAAATGAGAGGTGATAAGTTAGGGATCTGTGTGTTTGGTGTAGAGTGTGCGATCGCCAGAAGATTACCTCATTGAGCATCAGAAGTTTCAGAGTTAATTTCTAATGATTTCACCATTGTGTCTGCGGTTGGCAAAAACTTATCGTAAATATCTTTTTCTGCTGTGTAGATAATTGCGTAAGCTTTACCTTCTTTCAAAGTAAACACTTGCAAATTTTTTAAACTGTAGTCCCTATCTTTTACGGTAAAGACTAATTATTTCCCTGATTTATTTGCAAAATTCCTGTTACTTGTATTCTCAATCTTCCCTGCTGCTTGATTTTCAATTTCCTGAATTGAGGAATCGCTATATTCATTTAACGTCCCTGAAAAATCTTCAACAGTTATTGTCACCTTTTCTTGGAATTTGTCTGCACTACTTTCTGTTGGTGACAAAAACGCAACCACTTCACCAGTAATAGGGTTGTTTATCTCTTGTTTTTCCCAGCTTTGTGGATATTTCATTTTTATCCCCAAAGCAGAATTTTGATATATTAAGAAATTCTCGGCAGGTTTTTTGCTTGGCAGAAATATAATACTTGTGCCAAGTGCTGCTACTATTGGCAGTCCAATTAGAAGTTTTTTCGTGAAAATTTTCTGATATGTTAGTGTAGAGCCAGAGATTGACGTTTTTGAAGCCTGTGGTGTTGTTAAGGTAGCGGGTAGTAGCACCCTTAAAGCTTGCAAAGCTTCTTCTGCTGATTGGTAGCGATCGCGAAAATCATAACGCACCATTTGGTCTAAAATATCTGCTAGTTCTTGGCGAACTTGCGCTTGATTGCGCCAAATAATTTCACCTGTATTAGTATCTTTTGATAATTGAAGTGGAGGTATTCCTGTTAAAGCTTGAATACCAATGATTCCTACTGCATAAATATCGCTTCTAAAATCTGGATGACCATTAGATTGTTCGCTAGGCATATAACCAGCAGTACCAATGGCAACAGTTTTATGCTTTTGCCCCTGAGAATTAACTATTTGGGTACTAATTTGTTTAACCGCGCCAAAGTCAATCAGTACAATTTTGCCATCTTGCCGTCGTATTATATTTGATGGTTTGATATCTCGGTGAATAACGCCTTGTTGATGAACAAAGATTAAAACTTCCAGAATATCTTGTAAAAGTTTAAATACATAAGCTTCACTCAGCTTTTTACTCGGAAGCAATTCTTTGCTCAGGTCATGACCTTCGATGTATTCTTGAACCAAATAGAATTCCTGATTTTCCTCAAAGTGAGCCAAAAGTCGGGGGATTTGGTCATGCTTTCCTAAGTTTTCTAGTATTTCTGCTTCTTGGTTAAAAAGACGTCGTGCTTCCTGTAAGGTGTATGGGTCGGTAGCTTTTGGTTTAAACTGCTTAACAACGCACTTAGGATTCCCTGGCCGTTGTATATCTTCGGCTAAGAAAGTAACACTAAACCCTCCTTCGCCTATTTGTTGGAGAATTTGGTAGCGTCCACCAAGCTTTTGACCCACTATTACAGTCGCCATAGGTACTGGAAGTTACCACTTTATTTGATATTGATTTTCGCACAGAATTAAACTTGCTGATATATACAGAATCTTTAAAGAAGTACACGATTAACCTATGAAACTCAGCCTGTGCATGATTGTTAAAGATGAAGAAAAAGCACTACCCAAATGCTTGGGCAGCGTCAAAAATGTGGTAGATGAAATGGTAGTGCTAGATACGGGTTCTAGCGATCGCACTCCGCACATTGCCCAGAAGTTTGGTGCGAAAGTGTACCATTTTCAATGGTGTAATGATTTCAGTGCTGCTCGGAATGAAGCTCTAAAATATGTCACAGGTGAATGGGTTCTAGTCTTAGATGCAGATGAAAGACTATCGCAAAAAATTATACCGCAGTTGCGAGAGGTAATCGAAAGGGAAGAATATCTACTGATTAACCTCGTCCGCCAAGAAGTAGGAGCGGTACAATCTCCCTATTCCCTGGTTTCCCGTCTATTTCGCAATCATCCAGAAATTCGTTTTTCCCGTCCTTACCACGCCTTAGTAGATGATAGCGCCACCGAGATTTTATGCCAAGAACCTCACTGGCAGATAGGTTATTTGCAAGGCGTAGCAATTCTGCATTCAGGCTATCAAAAAAATACCATTACCCAAAACAACAAACACACCAAAGCACAAGCAGCGATGGAAGAATTTCTCGCTACTCATCCCAATGACCCTTATGTTTGCAGTAAGTTAGGGGCATTGTATGTAGAAACTGGGAAAATATCTGAAGGTGTGGAGTTATTGACCAGAGGAATCAGTGCTGTTGAAGAAAACTACGATATTTTGTACGAACTTTACTATCATTTAGGCATTGCCTACAGTCGCTTGCAAAATCCCAAACAAGCTATTGCCCACTATCAAGCGGCAATCAAATTGCCCATTTACCCTATGCTTAAGCTAGGAGCATACAATAATTTGGGCAACTTACTCAAAGCCACTGGAGATTTAAAAAGTGCAAAGACTGCTTACGAAACAGCTTTGAAGATTGACCCCACCTTTGCCACGGGACATTACAATTTGGGAATGACTTTCAAAGCAATGGGTTTATTTACAGATGCGATCGCATCTTATCAAAAAGCAATTCAGTTAAATCCCAACTACGCAGATGCATATCAAAATTTAGGGGTTGTGCTGCTGAAACTAGGCAATTTACAGGCTAGTTTAACTGCATTTCGCATGGCGATCGCTCTGCATGAAAAACAAAATCCCCAAGAGGCGCAGCGACTGCGGCAAGGATTGCATGAGATGGGGTTGATTTAGGAGGAGGAGATTGGGTATCGGGGATTGGGGAACTCGGGGCCCCCACAACCACCGGGAGTGGGGATTAGGGGCAATGGGGATTGGGAATAAGTGAAAATTATGAATGATGAATACTGAATGCTAAAAATTTCATAATTCATAATTCATAATTCATAATTTTTATGCCCCAGTCCCTCAAATATGGGTAATCCATCCTGAAATACCAACAATTCTCCTGGCTGAATTGGCGTCCAGACTTCGTTGTCAGTCAGAGGAGTGGTAGCAATAACCGCTACGCGATCGCTAGGTGTGGTCAATTCACTAAAATCTACAGTCACGTCTTCGTCAATCAAGTGGGCAGCAGCAAATGGCGCTTGCCGTACAATGTAGCAGAGTTTGGTTGAACAGTGAGTAAAAAAGTGTTCTCCATTTGTTAATAAGTAATTAAACACACCTATTGAAGAAATTTTGTCAGTTATTTCTCTTAAGACGGAGTACAATTCTTCCAGAGAAGGTTCACCAAAAGGAAAGCGCTCTCGCAAAGTTTCCAATATCAGGCAAAAAGCTTTTTCACTATCGGTATTGCCCACAGGTTGGAAAGACTGCAAGCCAAGGGGATTAAAATTTGGTAAATCGCCATTGTGGGCAAACACCCAATATCGTCCCCACAGTTCGCGACGGAAGGGATGGCAGTTTTCTAGAGCAATTTCACCCTGAGTCGCTTTGCGGATGTGGGCAATCACATGAGTCGAGTGGATGGGATAGTGTCGCACAAACTCTGCTATGGGAGAACTAACAGAGGATTTGGCGTCTATGAAAATCCGACATCCCTTTCCTTCAAAAAAAGCAATGCCCCAACCATCGCGATGGTCGTCAGTTTTTCCTCCCCGTGCCGCAAATCCGCTAAAACTGAAGCAAATATCTGTCGGCACATTACAGTTCATACCCAACAATTGACACATGACGGTTGCAGTTCTGAACCTGGACTTGCCTGTGGGATTAAGATACCTTAGAATGCGTCAATTTGTCTGATGCGATCGCTTCAATATCAAGATTTATAAGAATGGCTGGCTGAAAACCCTTGATAAACAGCAACAAAGTTGCGAATTTCGTGCTTTAGACAGGGGTTATATCTGATTAAATTATAAATAACAACAACAACAACAGCGTAGCTGATATGAAGTTTTATCACTACGCTGTTTTCATATCTATACAAAATAATCTTTTACATCTATAATGTAAACAACGATATTGAGAGTAAGTGAGGATGAAAGTC